>PAOV01000049.1 GCA_002708145.1 Chloroflexota bacterium | reverse complement strand
CTCTCTCAAGCGGGTCGCCCCAGCCGCCGCCACCAGTTGTCTCCACGCGAATGAGTGCCCCGTGGTCAATCGGCTCTCTATCGCACAAACCCTCCATAACCTGCTCGTCGTCGGTGCCGGGGTTGATTGTCACTTTGAATGGCGCGCCTGCCTTGCCCCCGTTTAGGCCCCAACAAGAAAGAATCGAGCGATCCGCAATCGACATGAACTTTGCATCGTCAGCTAACACCCGGATTTCTTTCTGGTAACCCAGGCCTCCTCGGTACTTACCTGCACCTCCAGAATCTGCGGCTAAGCCGAGTGTTTCAATTCGGACAGGGAAGCGTCCCTCGACAAACTCAGCCGGAAGATTTTTGGAGTCGGGAACGACATGGATAGCGTCGCTACCGTCAGCGTAATAACGCCCTCCGGATCCTCCTCCTAAAATTTCGCGACTGAAGAACCAATCACCGTCTTGGTCTAATCCTTCAATACCCGTGTAACGAATTGTTTCCTGATCAGCAGGCATCCGGCCGCCAGTTGCTTTCGCTAAAACCCCTGCTAGAACCCCTAAGAGTCGCAGAATGACAAACGTTCTGGCATTTGTTGGAGCTGGGAATACTGGCGTAACGAGGGTTCCAGGCGGGGGGAACTTAATCTCAAAGAGGGGGACAACCCCCTCGTTGACATCTAATTCGGCCATTCGTTCGGGTGTGTCAGCCAGATTTCTCAGAATCGGTGCGAGCCATTTCTTAAGAAAAACTCCGTCCGCATAATCACCAGCGTGGTTGATGGGTCCTTTTGCTTGTGGGCTAGTCCCATTTAAATCAAGTATCAATTTCTCCGGCGTTTTAGTCAGAGTAATCCTCTGGCAATGAAGCTTCGGGGGATCGACCCCGTCGTGTTCTGCGTAGTCCTCCCACGTCCAAGAGCCCTCTGGAATCTTGGCGAGGATTTCTCTTCGGAAGGTCTCGGTCGTGCGGTCAATGATGGCATCGAAGCATGCCGTAACAAGCTCCACTCCATACCGTTCGAATAATTCTGCCAAACGGTCTGCGCCCATCCTGCAAGCGGAACATTCGGCGTCCAGATCGCCCGCCAAACTCTCCGGTAGACGAGTGTTACGCGTCATGATTCTTAACGCAGCTTCATTGGCAATTCCCTGGTCGTAGAGCTTGATAGGCGGGACCATCAAACCTTCTTCGAAGACCGACAAAGCATCACTGGGCATCGATCCTGGTACTTTCCCCCCAATGTCGTCGTGGTGGCCAAATGCTTGCACGAAGGCCACCACCTGCCCCTCAGCGAAAACCGGCACCGTGACACAAAGGTCAGGAAGGTGTCCAATGCCACCTTCGGAAAGATAGACATCGTTGTGGAAATAGATGTCACCAGGTCGCATCGACTCGATAGGAAAGTCACGAAGGACCGGATCAACTAATGCTGAGTACGACCGCCCAGTTAACTTTCGCATTCGCGCATCGTGAATACCTGCGCGAAAGTCATGTTGATCTCTGATCATGGGCGACCGGGCTGTACGACCAATGGCGTCTTCGACTTCGGCCTCTACCGAGGCGAGGGTTCCTTCGACGATTTCAACAACGATCGGGTCAACCTCCTTCATTAGAGCCTCCTTTGAGTTTGATCGGCTTGATAACCAGGTTTCCTAAAGAATCAACTACGGCCTCAAAGTCTGGCGCTAAGGGGGTTGTAGAACCAAACTCCTCAATTATCGCTGGTCCCCGAATAGTGTCACCTTTACCAAGTGTCGACCGATCGAAAATTGGGACGTTCTTCCACTCACCGAAATAAACGTCGCGCCGATCGGTTGGTTCTGCGCCCGTGCCAACATTGATTGTTTGTGGGTTGGGTCGCTCAATTGGTCCAAACGATGTGGCTCTCAAGTTCACCCATTCAACTACTACTTCGGGCCGATCTCGATAACAGTATCCATACAGACGCTCATGCTCATCATGAAAACTCCCTAAAACTTGGGGTATGAATGATTCGTCTATTTGTCCGCTGGGCGCGCTTGTCTGAACTTCGAATGCCTGTCCCTCATATCTCAGGTCGACCCAACGGGCAAGGCGCTGATCTGCCTGGGCATATCCTTGGTCTTCTAACGCTGATGCTGCGCGTTGCTCAAGAACGGAGAAGGTTTCTTCAAGTTCCTGTCTAGATAGCTCGCCATCAGTTTGGGCGATTGTTTGAACCTCGTCATGACGCAAATCCACTACTAGAAGTCCATACGCGCTCAAATTACCCGGGTCCGGTGGGACGATCGCTGCCTCGAGACCTAATAAGTCGACTAGTCGGCAAGCTTGGAGCGGTCCCGACCCCCCAAAAGCGCATAAAGCGAAATCTCGAACGTCAAGTCCTTTGCGAACCGTGACCTGCCTTATTGCGTTTGCTTGATTCCAAGCTGCTATTTCCAACACTCCAGAGGCACATTCTTCGAGCGTCAGTCCGAGATCGGCAGCTAATGCCTCAAGCCCGTGAGACGCCTTTTCCCTGTTTAATTGGATGCCCCCGCCGATCAAATTTGAAGGAATGCGGCCCAAAACAAGGTGAGCGTCTGTTACAGCCGGTGATTCGCCCCCTGTGTCGTAGCACAACGGACCGGGGGCCGCTCCAGCAGATTGTGGACCGACCTTGAGACCGCCCTCGGGGCTGATCCAAGCTATCGACCCTCCACCGGTGCCGACTGTGACAATGTCGATCATCGGAACTTTCATGGGATGACGTCCGATCGAGCCTTCAGTGGTCAGTGCCGGCTCGGCCCCTTGAACGACGGTGACGTCTGTTGAGGTTCCTCCTCCATCAAGCGCCAGTACTTGTTCGAATCCGGCGTGGCGAGCGACTTCTGCAGCGCCTAACGCTCCAGCAGCAGGTCCAGACAAAACCGTCGTAATCGGCTGATCTCCCACGGCTTCAGACGAAATAATCCCTCCATTGCTTTTCATGACGTAGAACGCTGGGGGTTCGGAATCGCTAATAAGTTCAAGCCGGTCACTGATGCTTGAGATGTATTCAACCACTCGGTCTTTTACAAATGCGTCGACGAGAGTGGTCACCGACCTTTCGTATTCGCGGTACTCACGAAGAACTTGCGAGCTAATCGAAACAGTGACGTCCGGAAACACTTCGGAAATGATCTCCTGGACTCGTTCTTCGTGAGACGAGTTGAGATAGGAATGGAGTAAACACACTCCGATTGAACGAACTCCGTTGTCCCGGAAGAACCGTGCCGCAGCTACCACACTCTCTTCGTTGAGTTCTTCGACTACTTCTCCTCGCGCGTCAAGACGTTCCGACACTTCTTGAACGAGGTGGAGTGGAACGATTCTGTCTGGTTTGACCCAGAAGTATGAGTTGCCATATCCATCTGGGACACTTTGCCGAGCAATTTCTAATACGTGTCGAAATCCTTGAGTCGTGATCAAACCCAGACCACTCATATCATCTTCGAGCAACGAGTTAGTCGCTACTGTCGTACCGTGGCTGACGGTGGAAACTTCGTCAGACACGAGAGTCGCTTGATCGAGTATGAGCCGGATACCTTCGACAAAAGCTTCTGCGGGGTTCGAGGGGACTGACGGGGTTTTGGTCGCATGAAGCTCACCCGTCGCTTCATTAAACGCCACAACGTCTGTGAAAGTTCCACCGGTATCGATACCAATTCGGACTGTCATGCACTGTCACCTGTCTCTGCTACTGCCACTAAGGCCTGTTCAAAACAAGACATCGGAGGCTCTACTAGGCCTGCACCAACTTGGCCTGTTCCAGCTTCTTTGCCCGCCATACCGGTATTAACCGCGGGGAGAATCTGGGTCGACACTACTTTCGCGACGTCTATGCCAGTCGGGGTGCCACGAAAGTCCAAGGAAGCAATTTGTAGGTGCGGATTTTCTGCGAGCGTAATCTCATACATTTGATGGGTTTTTTGGTGCGCTAGTTCCACGGATCCTCCTACAAATCGGACGATAGCCGGAGCACAGGCCATTGCGAAGCCACCAATCCCGTATGTTTCCATAATGGTTGAGTCACCAATATCGGGATTGATGTCTTTGTCGGAAAACCCTGGGAATAAGATTCCTTCAGGCGTGTTTGCTGGGGCTGTGAACCATTGATCTCCGGCTCCACTGACTTGAATTCCAAATTCAGTTCCGTTGCGAGCCATAGCCACCACCATTGTCGAACCCGGTATGTTCCGAGCGGCGTCTGCGGATGCTTTGGCGGCGGGCATCACCATATTTAAAACAAAATGTTCGTTTCCGTTTATGAAATCAAAAACCTGCGAAATTTCCGCACTGCTGACGTCGCATTGCGCAATCGAAGACGACATTTCGCGGAGAAACAAGGCTGACCCCGCACGATTTCGGTTGTGGCCTTCGTCTCCCATTTGGAGAGACTGAGCAAGTAACGCCCGCACATCAAAGGGACCCTGTCGGGCAAAAGCTTCCGAAAGGATTGGAGCGAGACGTGAATTAATCCACCGAAGGCGATCAATTACCTCGGGCGAATATGCGCCCATTCGCAGGACCTTGCCGAGTCCTTCGTTGAGGTTCGAGTAGGCGACTTGCTGATTTACTTCGTCTCGCACTTCATACAGCGACATTGAGGAGCTGATGACCCCCGCCATAGGCCCTACCGCCCCCCGGCTATGACACGGCAAGAGTTCAATCTCATTTGCTTCACAAAGTTGCCAAGCTTCATCGGCGTCGGCAGCTTCACCTTCTAGCAGGAGCGCTCCCACGAGAGCACCTCTTAGCGGCCCGGATGCGTTTTGCCACGAAATCGGCGGACCAGAATGCAGGAACTGTCGCCTTTCGAGGCCCAGCGCCTGGTGGGCTGTCGTCACACCAACTACTTCCGGGCGCGCTTCGATCATCGCTTGAACTGCTTGTTGGTTTGCGTTGACTCTTCGTTGGTCGGCAGCGATCTGTGACAAAGAAAGCGCCAATCCGTCACGCGGAGGTTGCCACGCTGCGTCAGCAACCGCAGTTCCTTGATCCCGAATGGCATCTGAGAGCAGTTGAATTCCTACAGCAGAAATTTTCGGGTTACGAAGCAGTCCCGATCCATCTTGTTCCGTCATCGAATTACTGCTGCCTTGGTCGCACTTGCATTGGACAAATGAACTTCAGCTCCAGCCTGAGTCAGCTGGTTCACTTGTGAATCAAAATTTTGTGGGTCACCGTTTGTCCCGATTAGGGAAACAAAAACAGGGACCGAGATATCCCCAAGAGCGTCCTTTAATTCCGCCGCTGGGTCTGGTGAAGCACCATGGCCGAGGACTACATCGACTAACACTGTTCCTACAGTTTCATCTCTGCTCACTTCTGCTAGTCGCTCTAGTCGGAGGGTGTTGTCAATCATTGGGTGCGGCCTTCCGACTGTGTATTCATCAGCACCGAGATCCACAATTTCAGCTTCGCAGCCCGACGCCTGCGCAATTGCTTGAGCTTCGACAGCTAATGTGCCGCCGCTGAATAGTCCAACTAGACGACCACTTCCATTTGGCCGCTCAATGGCTGGTCCCCATATGGGTACGGGCGGAAGCTCAAAGCTTGCGACTTCGAGAAGTTGCGCAGTTCCATTCGTAAGGTCTCCCGTCGGGACCCAAACAACTGGCTTCGAGAGTTTCGAGGCCGCATCTTCCAACAGCAGCCTTGTTGCGGGACCTACCTCCTTAGCGACTATGCCGATGACTTCCACAGTCGGGTCGTCGTCCAACATGGCCAGTCCGATCTGGGCGGAGATGCCGCCGATCTCATCCGTAAGGTCTCTCCCTCCGAGTCCCAAGACGTGACGAACTCCAACCCCTGCATGATCACACAATGCGAGCACTTGCTGCGCTCCGGTACCCGATGCGGAAATGAGACCTATTGGGCCTGCGGGTATCACATTTGCGAAACCTAAGCCGACGCCGTCAAGAATTACTGTCCCACAATCCGGGCCCATAACGAGCAGTCCGAGCTCTCTCGCTTGTTTTTTGAGGCTCAGCTCATTTTTGATAGCTACGTTGTCACTGAAGATCACCGGGTGCGTCCCGGCTTCAATCGCTTCAACAGCCTGATAAGCGGCGTGCTCGCCGGGAACTGAAATTAGGGCAACGTCCGATTGCGAATCTGTGGCTAGACGCCCAAGCGATCTTGGTCGATGATTCAGCGTCTCATCTGCAACAGTGGACTGCCGCGATCGATTCAACAGGTCATCAATCAGTTGTACGCATTGAGAGATGACTTCTTCTTCAGCTCTAAATGCTATGAGCAACTCGCCGCCAGACCCTTCAGGAACTTCGTAGCCAGCGGTCTTAGCTAGCTCCATATTTAAGGTCGTTGCCATTGCAACTATGGGGTCGCTGATCTCGTTGTCTTGTGAGAGTGTCCTGGTCAGCAGCATCAGTGTTACTGAATCCCGGTAAACGCCTGCACGGAGTTCTACGTGGTCAATCACACTGGCTCACTCTTGGATGCGATGTTCAAAGCTTGACGAACACCCTCCATCACGTATCCACCCGAAGTAGCTCCAAAATTGGCAAGTGACTCTACCGCCTGGTCAAGATCTCCGAAGCCTCCCAGTGCCTCCATCAAATGGAGCACTGGCCGCGCAGCCTGACCTCGAGACGCGTAACGAAGCAATTCGTATGAGTACGCGGTCGTCGCATCTTTTCGGCAAACCTCGTAAAGATCGTTGGAGAGGCTCGGCCTTTCTAGGGCATGAAATGTGATCAGCATCCCCAAAACGACGTCATCACCCGCAGGGGTCAGACCGGGGCCCCATCCAACGCAAGCCTCGGGCCGCGATGGAAGCTTGGGGAATTGGGCATAAGACAAAAACTGGTCAACACATTTCTTGTCAAATTTTGTTTTGGGGCATGTGGGGTTCCACCACCGCCGGGCCGCTATTGGCAGTTCCACTTCAAATTCAGTAACAACGCCATTGGGAAATTGATAACCATCGCGAGGTTCACGAATCACAATGGTGTCGGGAGAAGCATCTCGCAACATCAGACTCGCCGCGGCTACATCAGTCATCAAATAACTCCACAAGCGCTGCCACCGGGCCTCCGCCTGGAGGCCCTTGGTGAAGCGCTGCAACTGACACAAAGACGGCTGGGTCTTCTATAGCAGCTGCTATAACTCCCCCGACAGCAGCCTTGATTTGCCGATGATGGTGGACGTCGGAATCGTTGAGCATTACTTGGCGATAGCCGCGAAGCGTCCCTCGAGGGTCAGCTTCTGCTTTAGCAAAAATCTGGACGATGTTGCCGGGGAGATCCTTTGGTAACTGGTTCCCCGATACCGGGAGGCCCGCGTTACGGATCGCTTCATAAACACCCTCAGAGTCAATGGCGTCTTTCATGACTGAGTGACCGACTCGAAACTTTCCACCCGCTCCAGCTGCGTTTCCCACCACCACAATTTGGCCACAGTCCAATTCAACACCAGATGAGCAGGATGCCACCGTGCAGTACAAGTCAAGATCGTGTCCAATCTGCTCAGCTTCGGGCATATCTATTTCACCGAGCGCAACCGCGACTCCAAGCGCCGCCGTCCCATTAGAAATAGCCATAGATTCCAAAGGCTCATGGGTGAACACTGTCTCGCCGCGACGGGCGGCATCATTTATCGATTCCATCGTTAAGAGAGGAGTCTTGGTCTGAACAAAATGGACGTCACCGGGATTCGAGATACCTGCTTGATCCATTGCGACACGCACACCATCGGCGATCACGTTGACCATCTTTGGTCTACCTATGTCCTCAGGCTTTATCGAATCACTCATTGAAATGCCGACCGAAAGTCGGGGAGGGCCGTCCCCTTCGGGGGTTATGCCATCTTGGGTGAAAATTACTGCGTTCGGGCAGAGCACACCATCAGTCCCTCCAGACCAAGCCATCGGAATTTGCTCAATTTCTGGGGTGGAGCGACTGCCTGAACTCAAAAGCGTTGAGCGAAAAGCTTGGTCTGCCAAAATTCTGGTGTAGTCATTGACTCCCCCGTTTCCTTCTGTCTTCCCAACAATGGCAATCACATGGTCGGGATTAATTTCCCCATCCGATATCAAGGTTTCAAGACCACTCGAATCTGATACCCCTCCGAGCAACACCTTGTGAGCGGCGAACGGCATGCTACGCACCTCCCTCTCAGAGCAGGTTCAGTATTCCGTCCGGCATCTTAATTTGGGCAGTACAGGTGCGCCCAAGTTTTCAGATTTCACACAACGAAGTGAGAAGTGTCCGACGAGCGGGGCCGTTTGTTATCCAGATCCCTGAATCCGAAGTTATTTATTCAGACACTTCCGCATTCATTAAACGCATTTCGTGGAGTTCAGAGGGGAATAAAGGCATGTGGTTGATTTGAAATCCTTCAGCATCTTCAACCGCCGCTGCGATGACCGCGGAAACTGGGATCACACCGGCCTCCCCCGCCCCTTTTATGCCCAGTGGGTTCAAAGGACTCGGGGTCTCCAAGTGATCGATCTCTACTTCAGGAATTTCAGTGCAATAGGGCATCAGAAAGTCCATAAAGGACGCGTTCTGAAGATTCCCATCTTCGTCATAAGCCATCTTTTCATAGAGAGCTCCCGCTATTCCTTGCGCAACCCCACCGTGGATTTGGCCTTCGACAATTAGTGGATTAATCAATCGCCCACAATCATGAACTACGCAGTAGCGGAGGATCTCTACTTCTGAGGTAGCGGTATCAACCTCGACTTCTACAGCATGAGCCCCGCTTGCAAAGGTGGCGCGGACTGGGGAATACCAACCAGCTGCTTCGAGACCAGGGTCTTCCCCCGGCTTAATAGGTGGCTCATCTAGGTCCCCTGCGCCTGCGAACTGGGTTGCTGCTCGCGCCGCTTCGCTGAACGAGTACCGAAGAGGGTTCGCCAATACCGCTACTTGAGCCAGAGGTATGCCTCGAGCTGGTGTTCCTTTGACTTGAACTTGAGCATCAACAATCTCAAGGTCGTCAGGGTTCGCTTCGAGTGCTTCTGCCGCTATCTGGATCGCTTTCTCTTTCACCAGCCGCGCTGCCTCAGCAACAGCATTGCCGCTCATCACTGCGGCTCGAGAGGCAAAGGTGCCTACCGCATATTGAAAGCGTCGGGTGTCCCCGGTCACGACTTCCACATCTTCAAAGGGAACACCTAATTCGTCAGCAACAATCTGAGCGAAAACAGTGTGGTGACCCTGGCCACTTGAGGCAAGCCCAGTAGACACTTGAACCTTTCCCCCGGTCTCTACCCGAACATGTCCCCCTTCGTAAGGGCCGAGTCCGGTGCCTTCGACGTAACACGCCACACCGATACCACGACGTCGGCCCGACGGTGTTTGGGAGCGTCGTTCAGGGAAACCGTCCCAGTCAATCATTGCCAAAACTTTCTCTAAAAGTTCCGGATAATTACCCGAGTCATAGATGGCTGGACGCCCGTCTTGGAAGATCATGCCCAAGTCATAAGGAAATTCGTCGGGCTGTATGAAGTTACGCCTCCTCAATTCCGCCCGATCAATGTCCAGAAATGCCGCGATCCGATCAATAGTTCGTTCCATTGAGAACACTGCGTGCGGACGAGCAGCCCCCCGATAAGGGGTCACCTGAACCGTGTTTGTATAAACACTTCTGAACCGAACTCGATAGTTCGGCAGCTTGTAAGGCCCTGGTAATTGTGTGGCCGTGATCAATGGAGCGATCATTCCATAAGGGGTATAGGCACCGTTGTCATGCACGAAGTCCACATCTAGACCCAGAATTCGTCCCTCGTCGTCAAAGCCAACCTTGATCTGATGCCGTTGAGCTCTTTCATGCGATGAGGAGATGAAATGCTCCACGCGATCTTCTGTGAACTTAACTGGGCGCTCGTATTCGATCGCTCCCCATGCGGTAAGGATGTCTTCAGGCCAAGGGTGAATGACCTTCGTGCCGAAGCCTCCACCTACATCAATCGCAAACACCTCAACTTGCTCGTCCGGAATCTCAAGAATATTTGCTACGGCAAAGCGGACACTCGTGGGCGTCTGGGTGGCATTTTGAATTCGCAGTTTTCGACTGTGTCGGTCCCATGTCGCATGGCTGGCTCTGCCCTCTAGGGAACTGCCCATGCTTCTTTCCATGTCGAGATCTAGTTCAAGTACATGGGGAGCCCCGACCAGTGCCTGATCCACGTTCCCGACGTGCTCAACATGGTCAGCAGCGACATTTCCTGGTACATCGTCGTGAACTAAATTGGGGCCAAGGGCCGCGTCAATCCCAACAACCGCCTCTCGCGGCTCATATTCGACAATCACTCGCTCCGCTGCGTCTTCGCCCACGTAGCGATCTGTTGCGAAGATCGCCACGACCGCCTCGCCGACATAGCGAACGTGTTCCTTGGCGAGGATGTATTGCGTTCTGGGGGCTACAAGCGAGGGGTGAGGGATAAGCAGCGGTAGTGGTTCAACGAGACGCCCCGGTAAATCGTTGTAGGTCAGAACCGCCTGAACGCCTTCAACGTCCCACGCTTCTGAAACGTCAATAGAAAGTATTCGCGCATTGGCATACGGGGACCTAATCATGGTTAACGAAAGACCTGCTGATCCCGCGTCGTCTGTAAACGAACCGTGGCCTCTTATGAGCCGATCATCCTCAGTTCGGCGAATCGCTTTACCAAAGCTCTGCGTCGTCATGTCTTGTCGGACCTAACGATCTCAGCGGCATATCTAACTGCAGCACGTATGTTTTGGTAACCAGTGCAGCGACACAAATTGCCTGCGATGGCCTCGGTAATCTCTTCCTCGGTGGGGTCATCATTTTGCTCAATCAACGCACACGCCGTCATGAGGAAGCCTGGGGTACAAAATCCACATTGCAGACCGTGGCATTCTTTAAAAGCTTCCTGAACAGGGTGAAGTTCGCCGCCGTCAGCAGCTAACCCTTCGACCGTTCGAATTTCCCTGTCTTGAACAGCAACTGCGAAAGTCAGGCAGGAACGAACTGGGGCTCCGTCGACAAGTACCGTGCAACAACCACAAACACCGTGCTCGCATCCGACATGCGTTCCGGTCAAACCCAATTCACCTCTGAGAGCATCTGATAAAAGCCTTCGCGCCGGCGCGGTGATTTGCTGTGTTTTGCCATTTACTTTCAGCCTGATTTCGTAAGATTCTTCGGTGTTCATATGCACGCTTCCAATGATGCCCAACCCATCTCTGCGGCTAAGTGCCGCCGATAATCGGCAGATGCCTGAAGATCGCCATGGGGTTCCAATTGGGAACTCAAAAAATTGTAAATCTCGCTGTGCCCAACATCTTCAATTCTGGTGCCTCTCAACAAATCATCGAAACTAACTACGGTGGGTACGGGGCCGACCGATAGAAAAGCTGCTCGTGCAGATTGGACCTGGTCGTTATTGTCGTATTCGACGACGCTCACAGCACCAGCCACGGCGTAGTCGCCGTGCCTTCTCGCTACTTCGCGAAAAGAACTGACTGTCCTTGGGCCCAGTTTCGGGAAAGTTGCCGAGACAATTAGCTCATCTTCTCTTAGGGATGATTGCAGTGGGCCTTCGAATAAGTCCGTGGCTTCAATGGTCCGCCCACCCGATACCGAAGCCGTGTCGACTCTTCCATTGAGAACACTGATCACCGCTGTCATCTCTCCTGCTGGATCAGCGTGCGCTAGGGATCCACAGAGCGTGCCACGGTTTCGAATTACTTCATGAGCGATGAGTTTCTCGGCCTCTACAAGGAGGGGCAGCGCGGACCCAGCTTGTTCGCTTTGCAGCACTTGGCTGTGTGTGACGGAAGCGCCAATTTCGACTTCGGTTTCGCTTACTTTGATTTCACTTAGCTCGGCAAGTCCGGAGATATCTATTAGATGCATTGGGCTTGCTAGGCGAAAGTTCATTAGGGGGATAAGGCTTTGGCCCCCGGCGAGTATTTTGGCGTCTTCAAGTTCATAGAGAAGTTGTGCGGCCTCATCAACCGAAGCAGCGGGGTGATAACTAAACGGCGATGGCTTCACGACTCCGGGCCTTCAATTTCGTGGATTAATCGTTGTACGGTCGTTTCGATTGGTGTTAAGTCTCCCACCAAAGCACGAAGCTGGGCGGTGGAGCCTTGCAAACCATATTGGTCCATATAGTCGAACATCATCTGTATTTCGTTGGGAGTGTCCGCCGGCGCTGGCTTTTCATGAGCTGTGATCACATTCCCTGTTAATAACGTCAACAAATCCGCAATCTCCTCGTGACTGATCGAGCCAACTCCGCAGAGGTCCCAGCCACAGCCTGCTTCTAACTCTCCACTGAGAAGCACTGCCGCCGCTCGACCTACATCTACAAGATCGACCATTGCTGTTCGTGCATGAACTGAATATGGCAATATAAGTTCCCCGTTCCCCAACGCAGATTCAATGTAGGGCTTTAGATTTTGCACATACGGAGCGGATCTAACAAATGTCACATCTAGAGGCTTAGCTTCTAGCAATATTTCTTCGACTAATAGTTTTCTCCAATGGTGCGGCATTTTCTGCGTCTGCGGATGCAAAACCGAGTGGTAGACCAGGTGTTCTAACTCTCTTGCCTGGGAAGCCACTGCAGCACCAATTTCGACTTCTCCTTCGTGGAAGTTAGGGCAGATGTGATACGCGGAATGCGCGTCTTTAAACAGCTCCCGTAACGTCGAGTTTTCAGTCATATCGCCAACAACGACGTCGCAACCTAGCGCTTCTAGGCGCTGCGCCTGCTGTCTGTTACGTGCCAACGCCCGAATGTTCCACGTTTGGCCGCAAGCCCTTATGACAGCTTGCCCGGTTTTACCTTGGGCTCCGGTAACTGCGAGCGTCGGCATCGCATCGATAGTAGCCTTTATAAGGGAGCCGAGTTACTTGGTGTAGGCCAGTGAACACTGACGACGAATCCCATCGACGCGTTGTGGTTGCACTCGGCGGGAACGCGATTGCGCCCAGAGACGGGGATTACAGCGCCGAAGAACAGACAGCCAACATGGCCCTTGCTGCTAAGAGCATCGTGGATCTCATTTCAGATGGGTATGAGCCTGTAATTACTCACGGAAATGGTCCCCAAGTTGGCAACCTGCTTTTGAAAAATGAACTTTCGGCAAGCTTCGTGCCCGCTATGCCACTTGATTGGTGTGTCGCCCAAACACAGGCCACAATTGGGTTCACTCTGGTAACTGAAATTGAATCGGAACTGCAACGTAGGTCAGTATCCCGGCAGGTCGCGAGCGTCATAACCCGAGTAGAAGTAGACCCTCGAGACTCGAGCTTCAATTCACCTGTTAAACCAATAGGACGGCCACGCTACGACGGGACAAGGCGCTTAGTGCCTTCACCTCCCCCAATCGAAATACTTGATATTCCAGTCATTGAGTCACTTCTCAACTTAGATGTCGTCGTCGTGGCTTGCGGTGGGGGTGGGATCCCAATGGTCAGAGAAGACGGCAACCTCAGGGGAGTGGAAGCTGTGGTTGACAAAGACTTATGCACAGCATTGTTGGCTGAGCGGATTGCGGCCAAACGCATGGTGATTGTGACAGATGTTGACGGCGTCAAAGCTGATTACAAAACCGATGATGAAGAACTAATTCGCTATATCAGTGCTGAGGATTTGGAGGAGCGATTCCAAAATGGTGAATTCGCAGCAGGTTCAATGGCACCAAAGGTCCGCTCGGTTCTCCAATTTATTGATGCAACCGGAGGGACTGCTGCCATCGGCGCTCTAAACGACGTGAATGCGGTAGTACAAGGTGTGGCTGGCACTCAGATCCACCCAAACGAATAGCCGAATCTGTTTATTTCTCTCGTCTGTTACCCGAATATTTTTTCATACCTTCGGTAAGCCAACCCGATGCTGATATCAGGGAATTTTGCTGGGCGCCCATAACAAGTGCGTCCGCCAGCGGCATGTTTCTGGCGGCATGATGAATTTCTTTCGCTGCCCTAACCGCTGTCGGGTTAAGGCTGGTCAAGCGTGAAATGAAGGTGTCTGCAACTTCAGACAATTCCTCAGGGTCCTCGGCCAATCGATTTACGAGGCCCATCTCATACAATCGCCGCGCCGAAATAGCTTCGCCTAGGAGTGCCCACTCCAAAGCAATTCTCGGCGCGACAAGTTTCGCTAA
Organism: Chloroflexota bacterium; assembly: GCA_002708145.1. Classification (GTDB taxonomy): domain Bacteria; phylum Chloroflexota; class Dehalococcoidia; order Lucifugimonadales; family Lucifugimonadaceae. Next base: position 2,325 of record PAOV01000049.1, on the reverse strand, counting down.
TAAAGGAGTGTTTACCGCAGCCGGAAATCCATTTCTCATTTCAAATGCTCCGAACACGGCGTTGCTATCTGAAATGACGAAATCGCAGCCCATGGCAAGTGTGAAACCGCCTGCTACCGCATACCCCTCTACCACTGCCACAGAAAGCTTCGGGAATTGTCGTAATTGTTGAAAAATCTGTTCCCATTTCCTCTCGCGCTCCAATATCGCTTCCAAACTAGAGTCGACTTCTTCACCTAGGTCGCGACCCGCACAAAAGGTGCCATTTGCACCAGTGATGATGAGACAGCGACAACTCTCGTCTAGCGCCGCATCAGAAATTGCAGAACCTAGATCAGCGATCATCCTGGCGTTAAACGCGTTTTTCACCTCGGGTGCGTCCAAGGTCAGGGTTATTACCGGCCCCTCTGCCTCTGTGTGAATCATTCAGTACCCCCCAACAAATCCCACAATATGTCGAAACGCTCTTTTCGCATTCGTCGACTCGTGCAGGAATTTAATCCCTCTTCGTGCAGACGCCATGTCCGACGTAGTAAAGGTCTCGACTCAAATCAGAGAATCGCTCTCCACGCTGCCCACACATAGGCGATGAGAACAATCAAAAAGATGAGACGCCAGACTCGTTTACTCACGACTTCAAAACTAAGCGTTGAAGCTGCTTCCGACACCGCATTTTGGTTCACGCCTGAAACCCCCGCAGCTTGTCGTATTCCACTCAATATTTGGCTACCAAAGGCAGCTGCATTCGACAGTCGCTTCGAGCGCCTTCCAACGAAAAGGAGTTGGTTCAGAGGCAGCTCCACATCCAGTACATCGGAGCACAAAATTGCCGTCTACCTTGCTCATTGTCACTGGTTGTTCCCCAGTCGACAACCTCGCTTCCTTTTTCGGAGAAACCTTTTGCCGCATTATTTCGGGGAGTTCTAAGACATCAAAGTCGAGGTACAAAGGGTCTGGTGTTAGGGATGGAGGGGTGTCCCATGCTTCCCGGTGAGCATCGGTCTCTTCGGACCAACCCAAAAAACTTAGCCACGCATACCGGTCTACAGCATCAAGATTGTCCGGGATCTCCTCAATCGAATTCATCGGACCGATTTTCTCTGGCGCGATTGGTTCATCCGGGCCGGAATAGTTAAGAAATGAGACAAGTTCGCGTTGTTCACCGATCCCAAAAATGCGTGCCGACTCACTGATGTCCTCTATTTCCTCCATGAATCCGTCACGTTCCGACGCTGTCGGGTCTTCCAAGGTGTCACTTGCATACAACACAACGAATCGGGCCCCTACGCCATCTTGCTTTAGCCGCAAAATCCGTCCCATTCGCTGAATCATCTGTCTTCGGGTTCGGCTTGCATTAACAACAACACCAAGATTGGCGTCAGGCACATCAATACCTTCATCGAGAACCCGAGGTGCTGCTACTGCATCCAGCTTTCCATCACGAAGGTCATTCAAGATTGTTTCCCGTTCGAGACGGGCAGTATCTCCGGTAATAATCTCAATGCCTAACAGCGGATCTAGCCGATTAATGGCGTGGTTTGCGGCCTTCACTGTTTGAGTAAAAATGAGCGCTCCGGACGCTTCGAGGATTACCGACGCGAAGTTCGATAAGACTTCATATTTTGAGCGACTAGTAGCAACTATCTCGCGACGTTTTGAAAATGAATCCAGATATGTGGTTGCGGCTTTTCCATTGGCTCCGGCGTCGTTTTCTGCCAGATAGCTGACCGCTGCCAGGAAGGCTCCGAACGGCTCTTGTGGCATGTCAGGAATCGCCCTCAATGTTTGCCGAGCAGTGACCAGGTCTGCTTCCATCAAGTCGTATTCGTCGCGTTCTTCTTTGGCTAAAGGTACTGCTACAAACGCAACTCTCGGTTGGGCACACACCCCATCGGCAATGGCCTGCCCAAAATCGTACTTATAACAAACACCACCGAAATAAGGGACGAGAGTCTTCTCAACGGCGTCGTCTGATCGTTCCAGTGTGGCTGTTAGCCCCAAGCGTTCGTCGTATTCGTGAATAAGGGACTTGCGTAAGGTCGCTCCCCCAAACCCATGACATTCATCGGCAATCAAAAGACCCCCAAGGTCTCCTGGGGGTAATGGCTTCTTGGCACTAGCGGAGTGTCGAGTTGTCACCAACACATCGCAGTCATCTGCCCGGTCACTAAAACTGTCTCCTAGCCGTCCAATCACACATTGAGGCAAAGATTTCTTGAGGCTTTCAGACCATTGCTCCATAAGGACACGACTAGGAACCACGACCAACACAAAGAGACCACGTCTGTGGGCATCAGCCGCCGCCTGCATGGCAACATTTGTTTT
>PAOV01000048.1 GCA_002708145.1 Chloroflexota bacterium | reverse complement strand
TTTAATCAATTAGAAGAATTTTATCCTAAAGAATATAAGAAATTTAAAAGTTATTTAAAAATACATAAAATTAGAATTCCTAATCTAAAATTAAAATATTTTAGTAATAAAAAATTAGAAAAAATCTATAAATCAATTGTTATTCATGAAAAACCTTTAAAAAATGCTTTGGGAAATGATTACAAAAAAGTTCTTAGTGTTTGACCATGTTAGGCATAAAATTCAAGTTGTTAGTTTAGCACACGTTGAAGGAAATTTAGAAGAGTCCTATTTAGAGGCTACCCGAAAAATTGATTTAGTTGTAGAAAGATTAAATAAACCATTAGATCCCATGCAAATACCAAGATCTTCAGGGTCTCATAATACTGAAGTGCAGTCCAATATGCTTCCAAATTACCACCAAGATATGGTACTTAAATCAAAAGAATATGTTTTTCATGGAGATGTAATTCAGGTTGTAGTGTCACAGCGATTTTCCAAACAGACTTCTGCTCACCCGTTTCATGTATATAGATCATTGAGAACTATTAATCCTTCACCATATATGTATTATTTGAACTTAGATGACTTTCAAATAGTAGGAGCATCTCCAGAGATGCTTGTTCAAGTTGAGAATGGAATAATTGCTACTCATCCCATAGCAGGTACTAGACCTAGATCATCTAATGAACTAGAAGATATTAAATTAGAAAAAGACCTCCAATCAGATGAAAAGGAAATAGCTGAGCATACAATGCTTTTAGATTTAGGTAGGAATGATGTTGGGAGAGTTAGTGAACCAGGAACTGTTAAAGCAACAGATATTATGGCAATTGAACGATATTCTCACGTGATGCATCTTGTATCTCATGTAGAAGGTAAATTAGCGCCTGAATACTCTAATTATGATGCTTTCAGGGCCTGTTTCCCAGCTGGTACAGTGTCGGGAGCCCCCAAGATAAGGGCTATGGAAATTATTGCAGAACTTGAAAATGATAGAAGAGGTCCATATGCAGGAGCTATCGGATACTTTGATTTTTCAGGGAATATGGATACATGTATTACAATCAGAACTTTAGTAATGAAAAATGGATGTGCTCATATTCAAGCGGGTGGAGGAATTGTGTTTGATAGTGATCCTGAATCTGAATTTAATGAAACTGTCCATAAAGCAAATGCTTTAATGAGAGCATTAGATGCGGCAGAATCTTCTCTTGAGGAGTCCTTATGATTCTTATGATTGATAATTACGATAGTTTTACTTATAACCTATATCAGTACATGTCTGAATTAGGAGTTGAAGTTAAAGTTGTTCGTAATGATAAAATAACTCTTGACGAAATAGAAGTATTATCTCCTAGTAAGATAGTAATATCCCCTGGTCCGTGTACTCCTGATAAAGCTGGTATATCAACTGATCTTATATCTAAATTTGGATCAACTATTCCTATTTTAGGGGTTTGCCTGGGGCATCAATGTATAGGACAGGCATATGGTGGAATTGTTGGTGGGGCTGGTGAAATAATGCATGGCAAAACTTCGCTAGTTAACCATACAGGAGAAGGTTTATTCAAGGGTATTCCAAATCCTTTTAAAGCTATTAGATATCATTCATTAATGATATATAAAGATACATTACCTGAGGAATTAGAAGTTACAGCTTGGACTGATAACGACATAGTTATGGGTGTTAAACATAAATCAGATCCTGTTCAAGGAATACAATTTCACCCAGAGTCTATCATGACTGAGTTTGGAAAAGAAATCTTGTCAAATTTTATTTTTGATAATACCGATAAAGGATAAATGATGATTAAAGAATCAATAAATAAGTTAGTTAACGGAATAAATCTGACTTTTGAAGAATCAGAATATTCCATGAATGAAATTATGGAAGGAGAAGCTACTCCTGCTCAATTTGGGGCTTTTGTTGTGGCTTTAAAATTGAAAGGTGAATCCGTTGATGAAGTTGCTGGAATGGCTTCTTCTATGAGGGCTAAATCCTTGAAAGTTGATATCCCGGGTGATGATCTTTTGGATACATGCGGTACTGGAGGGGATTATTCCGAAACTTTCAATATTTCTACTGTTTCTGCATTTGTTGCTTCAGGAGCTGGAGCTAAAGTTGCAAAACATGGTAATAGAGCTATGTCAGGCTCTTCAGGTAGTGCCGATGTTCTTGAAGCTCTTGGAGCTCAAATCACATTGGGGCCTGATAAAGTGAAAAGATGTATTGAAGATTCAGGATTTGGATTTATGTTTGCCCAGAATTTCCACCCTTCAATGAAATTTGCCGCTTCCCCTAGAAGAGAAATTGCAATTCCAACGGTTTTTAACATATTAGGGCCACTTACTAACCCTGCTGGAGCATCTAATCAAATGATAGGAGTATCTAACCCTAGTGTTGGAGAATTAATGGCAAATGTTTTAAGTAGATTGGGAACTAAAAGAGCTGTGATTGTTCACGGTAAAGATGGACTAGATGAAATCACCATTGCTGAAGATTCAATATTATGGATATTAGATGATTCTGGAATAGTTAAAATGGAAATATCACCTGAAGAATTTGGGTTTTCTAAATCACCTATAGAAAGTATAAGGGTGAAAGACTCCACTGAGAGCGCTTTTATCATTCGAAATATTTTATCTGGTTCAGAGCAAGGACCTCCTAGGAATATTGTAATTATGAATAGTGCAGTGGCTTTATTTTGTTTAGGGATTGTCCCAGATATCCAAAATGGTATTCGAGAATCTATCAGATCGATAGATTCGGGAGAAGCATTAGGTAGATTGGAAAAATATGTGGAATTGACTAAGGATTAGTAAATGATTAATTCAAATTCTCCTAATGTTTTAAAAGAAATAGTTCGTATCAAAGAAGATAGAGTTGCTGATGCTAAGAAATCTTTACCTCTCACTTCTTTGAAAAACATGACTGACTCTTACTATAAACCTTTAAATTTTGCAGGAGCATTAATGGGTAGTGGAGTTAGAGTAATTGCAGAAATTAAGAGAGCTTCTCCGTCTAAGGGTTTATTTGATGAAAATATAGACGCTAAATCATTAGCATCTATATATGTAGATAATGGAGCTGCAGCTATTTCCGTATTAACTAATGAAGATCATTTCAGGGGTTCTATAAAAGATTTAGAAGATACCAGATCTATTACTTATCCTAAAGGGATTCCTGTACTTCGTAAAGAATTTATATTTGATCCGTACCAGATATATGAGGCAAAGGCTTTTGGAGCTGATGCGATTTTATTAATTGTAGCTATGTTAGATAAGAATCAGATTATAGAATTCATGGATTTAGCTTCTGATTTATGGCTTCAATGTTTGGTTGAGATTCATGAAGAATCTGAGCTGGAAGTTGCGATTGAATGTAATGCAGACATTATTGGGATTAACAACAGAGACTTGCACACTTTTAAAACTGATCTAGTAAATACAGAACATTTAGCTCCATTAGTTCCTTCTGGCAAAGTTGTTGTTAGTGAAAGTGGCATTTCTACTAAAGAAGATGTTGTCCGGATGTATAAAGCAGGTGCCGGAGCGATTTTAGTTGGTGAGTCATTAGTGAGGTCTGGAAATCCAGCTGAATCTCTTAGAGGATTACTATGACTTTTTTTAAAATTTGTGGGATAAAAGATTTAAATAATGCCATTATCGCTACTCAATCAGGAGCTGCATTTTTAGGATTTGTATTCGTACCAGGTGTGAGAAGAAATATCCCCATTGATCAGGCTGAAACGTTAATATCTGATTATAAGAAAGATATATTGTCTGGATCTCCTTCTTTAGTAGGATTATTTGCTAATCAAACAGTTGAAGATGTAAATGAAATTGTGTCTCGATGTGAACTTGATTATGTTCAACTTTGTGGAGATGAAGATTTAGATTATTGGTCAGATATCAAAGCACGTATTATCAAGCAAATAAAAGTTCCGACAAATTTGAATGATAATGAACTTATAGATTTACTTAATTTATCGCTAGATAAAACTGTTAAATCGGGCGCTATTCCTCTTTTAGATCGTTTTGAAGAAGGTAAGTTAGGTGGAACTGGTAAGGTTTTTGATTGGAACATATTAAAAGGAATATCTGAGAAATATGACTTTATGCTTGCAGGGGGCCTGACCGCAGATAACGTTTCGGAAGCAATTCGTATTGCGGCTCCATGGGCTGTTGATGTATCGTCGGGTGTAGAGAGAAATGGTGATAAAGATGAATCTCTTATAGTTAAATTTGCTCAATCAGTTAATGATATTAATAAGTAGGTACATGGATATACAGATATGTCAGTAGAATGTATATTTTGTAATATAAAAAACAAACAAATCCCTTCAGACATTCTGTTTGAAGATGATTATTGTTTTGTTATAAATGATATTAATCCTGTTGCCCCTGTTCATCTGTTAGTTGTTCCAAATAACCATTTCACATATTTAGATAATTTAACTGATGATTTTGCCCCTGTTATTTTTAAAATGTTTGAAGCAGCAAAGAACATGGCATTTTCTAAGGGAGTTTCTGAATCAGGTTATAGGTTAGTAATAAACCAGAAAAGTGATGCGGGTCAAGAGATCCCTCATTTGCATCTTCATCTGACAGCTGGAACCAAATTAAAATCTTTGGGGTAGCATATGAATTCTGACTTACTTACAAAAATAGAAGAAACAATTTTGGGATTACCAAAAGGTCTCCAAGAACATATTTCACGTACCCGTAATGTTGCATGCGATATAGCTTCTTTTTACAGCATTGATATATCTAAATGCGACACAGCTGCGGCTGCTCACGACATAGTTAGGCACTTAACCCCAAATGAATTACTTGATTGCGCAAAAAAATATTTAGTTGAAATAAATGAACTTTATCGTAGACAGCCTATATTATTACACGGACCTGTTGCAGCTAAAATTATTGAAGTAGATTATTTTTGTAAAGATTATGACATAATTTCAGCGGTCAAATACCATACTACTGGTCGCCCTAATATGGGTGATATAGAAAAAGTGGTCTTTATAGCTGATAAAATCGAACCTAGGAAAATTAAAAAAAACCCATCACTTAAACCAGTTGAAGAATTAATTTTCAAAGATATAAATTTAGCAATTAAAGAATATTTGTCTGTAAGGTTCAAAATACTTTTGGATTCTAATGCACTAATAGATCCTGTAGCAGTTGATACTTGGAATAACTTTATGGGCAATAAATCATTTAATTAATTCTATACTCACTGATATGTCATTTTCGTTTATTATGATTTTTGCAATTGTGCAATCTACCATGAAAGATTTATATGCCTGACCTGGGTTAACGTATAAAACATCGTCATTAATTTGATTGTATGGTTCGTGAGTATGACCAAATAGTATCATGTCAGGTTTTGTTGAAAAATCATTCAACAGTTCAGTAACGGGAAATTCTTCTGCCCCCCACGCAGGATGTGTTATCCCAATTGTTACTTTCTCTATGGTGATAGTTTCGACATATGGGAGAGTACTTCGCAGATCTACGGGGTCAGAATTTCCATGCACTACAAATGATTTTTTGGATTCTTTTATAAAGCCATCAACTACATCTTGTTTTACTATGTCTCCACAGTGAATTGCCACATCGGACTTTTTTACGTGTTCACGAATAGTGGGATGAATTTCTTCCCATTTTTGACAATGGGTATCAGATATTACTGTAATTGTGGTGGTCATTATTTAAATAAATATATTACGGCAATGTTTTTTATGTTCATTATTTAGGCCTTCTTTTGACTAGGAATTTTCTTCGCAAAGTTAATATTTGATCATCTTTTTGGTTAAATGCCCTACTTTCAATATAAACTAATCCTTGGTCATCTTTAGTTTTTGACGGGATTGTATCTAGTACCTCGCTTTCAGCATAAATCGTGTCACCATGAAAAGTTGGCCCGTCGTGTGTGATTGATTCATATACAAGGTTGGCAATTGCTTTCCCTGAAGTTTGCCTAACACTCATTCCAACAACTAGACTTATAATTAATAGTCCATTTACTAGAATTTTGCCGTGTTTATGGTCTGACATGTAGTTTTCATCAGTATGAAGTGGATTGTCATTCATTGTAAGTAAAGAAAATAGATGATTGTCCATTTCGGTAATGGTCTTGCCAGGCCAATGTTTTAAAAGCTGTCCTACTTTAAAGTCTTCAAACCATCCACCAAAAGAATCTTGAGCATTTATAATATGTTTTTCTTGACTCATAATTACTCCTGCAGCTTGTTTTTCTCTAAGAGTCTTCTAGCAATAATTAGTTTCATGATTTCATTAGTTCCTTCACCAATGATCATTAATGGCGCATCTCTATAATATCTCTCTATAGGCAAATCTTTAATATATCCTGCCCCTCCATGAACCCTCATAGCTTCCATGGTAACTTCACCACAAATTTCACTAGCAAATAATTTAGCCATAGATGCTTCTAGGTCATTTCTTAAACCAGAATCTTTTTTATCTGCAGCATCATATACCATTAGTCTTGCAGCATGAACCTTGGTTGCCATATCTGCAAGTTTTAATTGAATCGCTTGATGTTGAGCAATTGGTTTACCAAAAGTTTCTCTTCTTTGAGAGTATGATAATGCAGAATCTAAGGCTGCCTGAGCAACTCCTACAGCCCTTGCAGCTACATTTATTCTTCCTGTTTCTAAACCATTCATTACTTGCCCAAACCCTTTTCCTTCTACTCCACCAATCAAACTGTCGGCCGGTATACGACAATTATCAAAAACTAGTTCACAGGTATCTAATCCTCTATATCCTAATTTATCTAGATGTTGTCCTACTTTAAATCCATCACTAGGTTTCTCAAATATAAAACAACTAATTCCTTTATGTCGTGGGGAGATATCTGTATCAGTTTTTGCGACTAAAGCGAATGCATTTCCATGTTCGCCATTAGTAATATACATCTTTCTACCATTAATAATATATTCTTCACCATCTTTTATAGCGGTAGTAGTGATATTTTGGCTATCACTTCCTGCTTCTGACTCAGTTAGTGCCAATCCTCCACGTATTTCACCTGTAGCCATTTTAGGAAGTACTCTATTTTTTTGTTCATCAGTCCCATAAGTGGATATTATATGACTCAAAATGTGATGTGTTCCAATAATTCCAGAAAGACTCATCCAACCTTTACTTATTTCTTCAAATATTTTGGCAAAAGTAGTAAAATCTAAACCCATTCCACCATATTTTTCTGGTATTGTAATTCCAAATAATCCTAATTCTTGCATTGTCGGAATTAGCTCATGAGGGTAGATGTTGTCTTTCTCATAGATGGTAGCAATTGGATTTACATCTTTTTTGATAAAATCTTTTATTAGATGGATTATCTGATTCTGAACTTCTTCGGATGTTTTAACTATCATAATAATATTTTATTTTTTATTAAACAATGGAATCATTCTGTCTAATATTTCGTTCGCTATTTCATATTTTGGCATTGTAGGTATGGCTTCTACATCTCCATTAGGATGAATAATAGACACTTTATTAGTATCGGATTCAAAACCATTATTTTTGTCTAATATGTCATTGGCAACTATAAGATCTAAAGATTTTGATTGGATTTTACTTTTCCCATTTTCGATTAAATTATCACTTTCAGCAGCAAATCCTATTTTAATTAAATTAGGTTTTGATATGTTAGCAATAATGTCGGTCGTTTTTATTAAATCTATAGACCAATTTTCAGTTCCATTTTTTTTATATTTGCTGCTAGAGTACTTTTCAGGTGTCCAATCTGATACAGCAGCAGCCATTATAATAGCGTCCATTTCGATTATTTCTTTAGAAATAACATCATACATTTCTGAAGATGTTTTAACTTTTTTGGTTTGCATACCTATTGGAGTTTCCAACATATTAGAAGCTGACACTAATGTGACAGTTGCTCCTCGATCCCTTGCAGCTGTAGCGAGCGAGTATCCCATTTTACCTGACGATTTATTGGTTATAAATCTTACAGGGTCTATAGGCTCTGCTGTTCCACCTGCACTAATTAATATTTTTTTCCCTGATAAATCTCCATTGGAACCTAGGGTTGTAGTTACAATGTTGACTAAATTTTTAGGAGACGTCATTCGGCCATTGCCAATTAATCCAGAAGCTAGTCTTCCATATTCTGGTCCTGATATAAATATTCCTCGCGATATTAAAGTGGCTATATTATTTTGAGTTGCAGGATTATCAAACATGTTGCCATCCATAGCTGGAGCTATTACTATTGGGCATTTTGCAGCCAATACTGTAGTAGTAAGAGAATCGTCTGACATACCATTTGATATTTTGGCAATTGTATTAGCTGTTGCAGGAGCTATTACAATAATGTCTGCGGATTCTGCTAACCCTACGTGATTAATAGCAAACTGGGAATTGATATCATACATATTAGTTACGACATCCCTGTGAGTGAGTGATTTAAATGCTAAAGGCGTTAAAAATTCTTGTGAAGATTTTGTCATGATTGTATCAACTAGCGCCCCATTCTGAACAAGTTTACTTGCCAGTTCTAACGCTTTGTAGCAAGCTATACTTCCTGTAACGCCTAATACAATTCTTTTATTTGTTAATGGCCCTTTCATTTTCATTCCTGGGTAGAATTTAATTTATATAGGATTTGTAATCCTTTAAGTGTTAAATTATGGTCTATTATGTCAAATAAATTCAATTCTTTGGATATTATATCTGCTAATCCCCCTGTTGCTATAATTTTTGCATTACTACCGAGCTCTTCTTTAAATCTTTTTATCATTCCTTTGATTAATTCAGAATACCCTAGTATCAGACCTGATTGTATTGCGTGAGTTGTGGTTTTCCCTATAGCGGTTTCTGGAGCGATTAATTCAACTCTTTTAAGTTGTGAGGTAGCTTTATATAAAGATTCAGCAGATACTCCTATACCAGGTGATATTGCACCACCTAAATATTCCCCATTTGCGCTTACGGCATCAAATACGGTTGCGGTACCTAGGTCAACTATTATCGCTGGACCTTTGTATAAATGAAGCACAGCGGCAGCATCAACTATTCTATCTGCACCCACATCTCTAGGGCTGTCATACATTATTTTAATACCTGTTTTAGTCCCAGAACCAATAATTAAAGGAGAAATATTGAAGTAATCTTTAAAAATATCTATAAAAGTTGTTGTTAAAGGAGGTACTACGCTACACATCACAATTGCTGAAATATCTTTATTAGAAATATCTTTATTAGAAAGAATGTTTAATATATTTATGCCATATTCATCAGACGTATTATTACGTGATGTTGATATGCGCCATGTTTTTTCTAAAGTTTCTTTATTAAATAACCCAATTGTAATATTGGTGTTGCCTATATCTATTGCAAGTAGCATTTTACTTACCTGAAAGTATCGATTACTTCTTTTTTTCTACTGAATTTTTGTTGCGAGACCAATTTGATTTTAGAAGTTTACTTGCATCTAATAACTTATCCAAAGTTGGAAACAGAGAATCACTGAGTCTTTTGAAACCTAGTATATTCGCGGCATCTTTAGCTGCAGTACGACCTGCTATAGTTTCTTTTTCTCGGCCATTCCATGCTTCATCAACTTGAGTTTCCCAATTTATGGGTAAACTTTCTGAATTAGAATCTGCGTCCCTATTATTGTGAGATAGTATTTTAGGCTTAACATTTGGGGCTTGGGGCTTAGCTATAACTTTCATTGCAACTGTAAAGTCAGTACCTTCATGCAACGTTACAGAAATTTCATTTCGAGATTCTAGAAAATCTCTAAATGAACTGAATCCTAAATCTCTATAATTAAAACTAGGATCTATCCGAGTCATGGTCTGAGCAAGTTTTGTACCTAGTGCATTTCCATTGTCGTCGATTGTTGCTTCTATCGCTCTTGATAGTAAATCTGTTATAGAATTCGAATTGTCAGGTGATTCCTGCGAGGATATTCCATTTTCTGATACCCGATTATTTCGGGAGATGAAATTATTTTTAGTATTTCTTTTTTTAACTTCTAGGGGTTTTAAAAATATATATCTATCACATGATTTTACCATTGTGGATGAAGTTACAGCTCTACGACCTGCTCCTATTACTGATTTACCAGATCCCCTTAAATGGTTTACCAAAGGAACAAAGTCACTGTCTGAAGAAACAATTACGAACGTATCGATAGGAGTGTTATGTAATAATTCAACAGTATCAATAGTTAATTTTATATCACAAGAGTTTTTACCTGACCTTACTCCTCGGTAATTATGAACCGCCTCTATCCCTAACTCTATGAGCTTTTCTTGGCCTTTTCTTTGAGAAGACCAGTCTGCATATGCTCTTTTTACTATTATTCGCCCTAATCCTGAAAGTTGTTCCGTAAGATTTTGTAAGGATTCAACTCCTACGTTCTCATAGTCAATCAAGATGGCAATATTTGAATCAGTCAAAAATCACTCTTTGAGAATACTGAGTACATTTCTCAGTAAGATTTAATATACAAATAAGGTATGTATTTTACCTGTGATCATTATACCACGTATCTGAATCATACCTTTTGAAAGTTATCAATTGATTTATTCATATATTTTTATTGTTGAATAAGTGGATGCTATAATTTTGAAGTAGACATATTTCAAATAAGGTGTAGCTATGACGGTTAATCCAAAATCAAAACCAATGACCCCATATCAAGTTAATAGATATAGTCGACACATCATAATGCCTCAAGTAGGTAGCATAGGTCAAAGGAAATTATTGGAATCAAAGGTTTTAATGGTAGGGGCCGGTGGACTAGGGTCTCCTATTTCTATTTACTTAACATTAGCTGGAGTTGGAACTGTTGGAATAGTTGATTTTGATGAAGTTGATTTAACTAACTTACAAAGACAAATATTGCACTACAATGATGATATTGGCAAATCAAAAGCTGAATCAGCTATACAAACTTTAAAAGCATATAATCCTGATACCAATGTTAACGTACACGAAGAACCTATTACTTCGGATAATGCTTTTGAAATCATGGGAGATTATGACATTATCGTTAATGGAGCAGATAATTTTCCAACTAGATACTTAATCAATGATGCTGCTTATTTACTAGGGAAGCCTCTTGTGGATGGGAGTATATTGTTGTTTGATGGTCAAGCAACTACATATATTCCAGGACAAGGATGCTATAGGTGTCTTTTTCCTTCCCCCCCACCTCCAGGTGAAGTTCCTAGTTGTGCTGAGGCAGGGGTGTTAGGAATGCTTCCCGGTATGGTTGGTACGATACAAGCAACTGAGGTTGTGAAACTTATTATAGGGGTAGGGGAATCTTTGTCAGGAAAACTTTTGTTAATAGATGCCCTTAGTATGGACTTTAGAACTGTTAAAATACGTCGAAATCCTGAATGCCCTTTATGTGGGGATAGCCCGTCAATAACTGAATTAATAGATTATGTGGATTTTTGTGGTGGAGTGCCGCTTACAGGATAATATTTCTTTAGATTAAGGAGATTGTATTTTGAAGATATATACCAAAACTGGGGACGATGGAACAACAGGGCTTTTTTTTGGTGGACGAGTTTATAAAAACGATATTAGATGTGAGGCTTATGGAGAGATTGACAAAACAGTAGCGAGCCTCGGCTTAGCAAGATCATTGTCAAATAATAATGTTATAAAAGAATTGTTAATAGAGTTACAAAATCAACTTTTTACAGTTGGGGCTGAGTTAGCAACTTTAGAAGAAAATTATGAGGTTATGAGTAAATCTTATAAAACAATATCTTTAGATATGATTTCAGATATGGAAAATAATATAGATAATTTAATGAAGTCCGTAACTTTACCTCCAAATTTCATTTTGCCAGGAGCATCTCCTGGTTCGTCAGCCTTAGATCTGGCGAGGACAACATTGAGGTCAGCTGAAAGAAGGATAGTTGATTTGGATAAAGAAGAATTGTTAGTGAATCGCAATATACTGGTATATGTAAATAGACTTTCAGATTTATTGTTTATAATGGCCAGGTTTGAAGACCGCCATCTTCCAGTAGAAATAATAACAGGTCAAAAAAAGGATGATTAATTCAAAGCCTTTGATATCAGTTTTAGATTATCAAGCCGGCAATATTAAAAGTGTAGAAAATGCTCTTGAGTATTCTGGCGCTAGAGTTATAGTAACTTCTGATCCACATGTTATAAATGAATCTGATGCAATTGTTTTCCCAGGTCAAGGTTCTTGTGTGTCTTCTATGGATAACATTAAATCCAAAGGTTTAGATGTTGTTATTAAAGAATCTATTTATTCAGGGAAACCATTTCTGGGAATCTGTTTAGGGTTGCAATTATTATTAGAAAAATCGGAAGAAGGGAATACAGATTGTCTTGATATAGTTCGAGGAGAAGTGAAAAGATTTGATCAAGGCTTGAAAATTCCTCATATGGGCTGGAATTCA
>PAOV01000051.1 GCA_002708145.1 Chloroflexota bacterium | reverse complement strand
TTGTTATTTTTAAGAATTATTTTTGAAACTAATTGATTAAGTGATTTTTTTGTTTTTTCAGAATCATTAGTAAAAATATTATCATATATAATTCTAGGAGTTTCAGATGTAGATATTTTCTTTCTTGATCTAATTTTATCTAAAGTATTAATTGAATCTTGTAAAAAATTAATTTTTTCTCTTCCTGTGGCATAATTTTGAAAAGCTCTAGTAAAATCTAAATATGCATCATTAATATTATCAGAATATGTACTTAAACTAATTGGTGCTATCTTAGATATTAAATCATCATCCCAATGAGAAATAATACTTAATACTTCTTTTTCTAAATTATCAGCATCAATTAAAGAATGAAATTTCGACTGTTCATTAATAATTTGAATTCTAGCTGAACAACGATAGTATCTATATATTTTTGTGATACTTTTTTTGTTTTTTAATTGCCAAGTTCTTTTTCTAGTTATGCCGCTCAATCCATTACCACAAATCTCACATTTGATTTTTTTGGATAATAAGAATGATGATTTTATATATTTTTTTTTAGAGATATTTCTTGAACTTAATATATAACTAACTTTATTAAATATATCTATACTAACAATCGGCTCATGATTAGAAGTAATTCTAACGCCATATCTATTGTAAGTACCAATGTATGTACGGTTTGTTAATATATTACGAATAGATAATGGAGTCCATATATTACCACTTTTAGTTCTATATCCTTTCTGATTAAGCAACCTAGAGATAACTCTTAACCCATAAGAAAATTCTGAATACCATTCAAAAATCATTCTTACTATTTTTGACTCATTATCATCAATGATTATTGTGTCATTAGAAGATTTATATCCGTATGGAATTTTTCCTAAAATTTCTCCTCTATAAGCCTTTTGTATAATTGTTTTGCCCTTTTTTGAGTTTGAAAAATTTTCTCTATTTGAAAAAGATAAATATTTAAGAGCATTTTGAAACGGGTCAGGATATTCAGGATTAGTACACCTAATATCTGCACCTAAAGACAGTATATGAATGATTCTTCTTGCTAAAGTTTCAATATCACTGGCTATATGAAAAGAATCAGGAATTAAAACTAAAGCTAGTTTTGCGTCAGGTTTAGAAAATTCTGAAATTAATCTTCTATAATTATCATATATTTCTGTTTGTGAATTACTCGATTGAACTTTATACCATGAAACAATGTTATGTTTATGTGTCTGAGAATATTCATGAATCTCATTTTGAGAGGTCAGCCTGTCAAATGGAAAATTAAAATTTAAATTATCTTCTAAATTTTGTATATAAAATCCAATAGCTCTCAAAAAATCTAGTTAGAAAAAATTAGCAATCGACTACAACATGAACCAGTGATAGGTGTTTCAGAAAGTCTAATTTTATTTAATTCACTCATTGGTAACTTAACTAAACATCCTTGGCAAACACCTCTATCAACTTTTACGATTGCTGATCCTGGATTAGACTTTGAAATTCTATTGTAATGGTCAAGATACTCCTTAGAAATACCGGATTGAACTTTTTTCCTTTCGATTAGCATATTATTATATTCGTCCTTAATGACTTTAGCTTCACCATGTATCTTAACTAAACGTAATTTCCAATCTTGTTCATTTTCTTTCAGCTGTTTTGTGTATTCAGTAAATTTTTCGTTTGCCTCAGCCGCAATTTTTTCATTAGAAGGTATTGATTCTTCTACTTGTGCTAAATTTCTTCTCATAGATGAATATTCTATTTCTATTGCATTTAGCTCTTTAACATTAGTGATTGATCCACCGTATAATCTTTGTTCTATTTCTGAAACTTTAGATTTTAATGTGTTAAATTCAGATTGCAATCTTGCGACTTCTACTTTAGCCTCTAATTCTTGTTGTTTTTGCTTTTCACACTTATCACGTAATTTGATAAGACCGCCTTGGTTTTGTATTTCATTTTGTAAGGTGACGAATGTTTGTTTTTTTTCTATCAGTTGTTGATCTGTTTGCTGTAAAGAAATTAAAGAATTAGATAGACTCAATGTGTTCCTTTCTTAGAAACGTAAATTAAACAAAAAGTGTTCTGAACTTTACTATGTCTGCAAAAAATAAATACGTTACTATTATGATATAAAATAAATAAGACTTATTAATTATATCATAGGACTCAGTATTGGAAAAAAAAATTAAAATTAAAAACCTTAAAACTTATATTGAATCTAGGTCTAAAACTAAAGTAATTTGCACTATTGGACCGAGCACATGCGAGGTGAATTCTATAGTCAGATTAATAAAATCTGGTATGTCTGTAGCGAGATTAAACTTAAGCCATGGTAAAGAAAAAGAACATCATAAATATATCAAAAATATAAGAGAAGCATCTGAAAAAACTGGAATTATCATCGGAATATTAGCTGACATTCCTGGACCAAAATTTAGAGTGGGAGATATTGAGAAAAATACCTATCTTAAAGCTGGAAGTGATTTCACCTTAACAGATAGAGAAATCAAGGGTAATAAAAATATTGCTCAGGTCTGGCCAAAAGGCCTACCTAATGATGCTAAATACTTTTATCCAAAAAAAACTAAAATCTTGATAGATGAAGGAAAGATAACACTTGAAGTAAAAAACACTAATGGTCTAGACGTGAAATGTAAAGTTTTAACCGGTGGATACTTAGTTAGTAATAAATCAGTAACTACTCCTGGTAATACAACAAGACTTGATTACTTTACAAAAGAAACTAAAGAAGCTATTGAATTCATTAATAAGGCGGATGTTAATTTTGTTGGTGCCTCATACGTAAGAGACGTATATGATGTAAGAAATATTAGAGAAAAAATAAAAAAATCACAACAGATTATATCTAAAATTGAGATTTATGATGCTGTAGAAAATTTAGAAGAAATTATAGATGCATCAGATGGAGTTATGGTTGCTAGAGGAGACTTAGGTGTTGAATTACCATTCGAGGAAGTTCCTTCAAAGCAAAAAATGATTATTAGGCTTGCTAATGAGAGAGGTAAACCAGTAATTACAGCAACTCAAATGCTTGAATCAATGATTAGTATCCCAAATCCTACGAGAGCTGAGGCAACGGACGTTTATAATGCAGTTAGAGATGGCACAGATGCAATAATGTTATCTGCAGAAACTTCAATAGGTAAATATCCTTTTTTGGCAGTTGAAGCAATGCAAAAAATAGCCAAAAAAGCAGAACAATTTCTAGAATACGAAAAATTATCAGAAAGAAGAAGATCTTATACTTCTAAAAAAGGAACTTTTGTCAACGATGCTATTGGGTATTCTTCATCAATAACAGCTGAAGCAGTAGGAGCTAAATTTATTATAGCTTATTCCTCTTCAGGAAGATCAGCAGAAATGGTAGCGTCATATAGACCAAGCAAAAATATATTAGCTATTACTGAGTCAAAACATGTAGCTGAAAATCTTACTATTGTTTGGGGTGTTAATACTGTTGTTCAAAAGCATTTATCAGATATACAAAGTATGTTTTATAGTGCATCAGAATTTATCATTTCAAACAAACTAGCAAAAAAGAATGATAAAATTGTTGTAATTGCAGGGGTTCCAATCGGGGTAAAGGGTACAACTAATTTACTTAGAGTTGTTACATTACCTGAACCTAAAATTCATTAAACAATTATAACTTCATTTTCTAAAGTACCTAGATTTTCTATCGAAATAAAAATTTTATCTGAAGGATTTAATGTAAATTCTGGCGGAGGTATTATACCTGTACCTGTCATTACTGCTGTCCCATCAAGAATATTGTTATGTCGTAATAACCAACTAAGTAAGTAGTCACAATTTCTTTTCATTTGATTAGTGTTACATTTACCTGAAAAGACTTCTTTATCATTTCTTAGAATTTTCATTTGAACAAATAATTTCTGAGGATTATCTATTGACTGAATAGGCACAAATGCTGGACCAAAAGAAGCAGATTTATCATAAACTTTAGCTTGAGGAAGATAAAGAGGATTTTCTCCTTCAATAGATCTACTGCTCATATCATTACCTATTGTAAATCCAACAATTTTATTTTTACAAACAAAAAAAGTTAGTTCAGGTTCAGGAACATTCCATTCAGAATCACCCCTGATTCCAACTTTACCACCAGGAGGTACTAGTCTTTCATATGTAGCTTTAAAAAATGACTCGGGTCTATCTGAATTATATACTTTATCATATACATCCGGTGAGTCACTTTCAGCTTGCCTTTCTTTCATTGAGTCCATATATGTAACACCAAAAGCCCATGTTTCTGGAGAATCAACAGGAGGAAGCAATTTTATTTTCAATTTTAGAAATTCATCGTAATTTTGAGCTAAAAGTTTCAGATTTTTTTCTTCAATATTTAGCAGTTCACCATTGTCATCAAACAAATCAAGAGTATTATCAACTCCAGATATATCTAATTTATAAATTTTATTATCAACTGATTCATATGCAATTAATTTTTTATTTACACTTGTATCAATGTATTGATAGAATTTCATGAGTATACTCCTATGATTTTTTAATGATTTTACACTTCTCTAAATTCACCATCAACAGTGTCATCATTCTCATCATCATTTTCATCATCATTTTTATCATCATTTGAGGATTCATTATTAGCCTGTTGCTGAGAATTATAAACTGATTGTCCTACTTCTTGTAAGGCTTTTTGTAATTCTTCTGTAGCATTTGCAATTTCTACACTAGTGGATCCTTCATTGGATAAAATATCTTTCAGAGATTTTATCTTAGATTCAAGCTCAGATTTAACTTCGTCTGGAATTTTTTCACCCTCATCTTTAATTATTTTTTCTCCTTGAAAAATAGCACTATCAGCAGCATTACGAGTATCTACTGATTCTCTTTTTTGTTTATCTTCTTCTGCGTTTTCCTCTGCCTCCTTGACTAGTTTTTCAACTTCGTCATCTGACAAGCCCGAACGTCCTGTTATAGTAATGTTTTGTTCCTTGCCTGTACCATTATCTTTTGCTGAAACTTTTAGTATTCCATCTGCATCAATATCAAATGTAACAGCTATTTGGGGAACTCCTCTTGGAGCTGGGAGTAATCCATCAAGATTAAATCTTCCAATAGAAGTATTATCTGTTGCCATTTCTCTTTCACCTTGAACAACATGAATTTCAACACTTGGTTGATTATCTGCGGCTGTAGTAAAATTTTCGGTTTTTGATGTGGGTATAGTAGTATTTCTTTCAATAAGTGTTGTTCTAACCCCACCTAAAGTTTCAATACCTAAGGACAATGGAGTAACATCCAACAATAACACATCTTTGACATCTCCCTGTAAAACTCCTGCTTGAATTGCCGCACCAACAGCAACAACTTCATCAGGGTTAATTGATCTATTTGGTTCCTTATTGAAAAGCTTTGTTACAGTTTCAATAACAGATGGCATTCGAGTCATCCCGCCTACTAGTACAATTTCATCTATATCTTTTGTAGCTATTCCTGCATCTTTGATAGCATTTTGGGTTGGATTAACTGTTCTTTTTACAAGATCAGAAGTAAGTTCTTCTAATTTTGACCTGGTAAGAGTCATTTGAAGATGTTTTGGACCAGAAGAATCAGCAGAAATAAAAGGTAAATTTATCTCAGTTGAGGCAACAGAAGATAGTTCAATTTTTGCTCTTTCAGCTTCAACTCTTAATCTTTGGTGGGCAGAAATATCATCTCTAAGATCAATTAAATTTTCCTTCTTAAACTCTTCAGCAAGAAAATCTACTATACAAAGATCAAAATCATCACCACCAAGATGAGTATCTCCATTAGTACTTTTCACCTCAAAAACTCCTTCCCCTAATCCCAGAATAGTAACATCAAAAGTTCCTCCACCAAGGTCGTAAACTGCAATTGTTCTCTCTCCCTCTTTATCTAATCCGTAAGCAAGAGATGCTGCCGTTGGCTCGTTAATAATTCTTAAAACCTCAAGTCCAGCTATTTGTCCAGCTATTTTTGTTGCCTCTCTTTGACTGTCATTAAAATACGCAGGAACTGTAATAACCGCCTGCTTAACTTCGTCTCCAAGCTTTGCTTCTGCATCTTCTTTCATTTTTCTTAATATCATCGCTGAAACCTCAGCAGGTGCGCTTGTTTTACCATTTAAAACAATACCTACATCGCCTCCCTTCATTTTATCTAATTTGAATGAAACATTTTTAATATCATTTTTAACTGATTTTTCAGCAAATCTTCTTCCCATAAATCTTTTTGCAGAATGAATAGTATTTTCAGGGTTTGTAATAGCCTGCCTTCTAGCTAACTCACCAACAAACCTTTCATCAGTTTTATCATTAAAAGCTACTACAGAAGGTGTAGTTCTCCTTCCCTCATTATTTTCTATAATCTGAGGTTCACCACCATCCATAACAGCCATAGCTGAGTTCGTAGTTCCTAAATCTATTCCAATAATTTTTGCCATTTTATCTCCTAATAATTTTTTTTATTCTTCTAATTTTGATATTTCTACTTGCGCAGGTCTTACAACATGATCCCCTCTTATGTATCCACATCTTATTTGATTTATAACTGTATTAACATCTAAAGATTTATCAATTGTAGAAAGTAGAGCTTCATGTTTTCTTGGATCAAAAATTTCACCCTTAGATTCAAATTTTTCATATCCTTCCGATAAAAGAATATTTTGAAAATTTTTATAAATAGCATCTATGCCACTAATCCATGATTCATCTAAAGTTTTATGCTTTAATGCCACATCTAGTTGATCAATAATTTCTAAAAACTTTAGTATTATTTGTTCCTTAACTTTATTCCTAAGTTCTAATTGCTCTATCTCAACTCTTTTTCTGTAATTTACTAGATCTGCTTGAGATCTTTGTGCTAGTGATTTATAAGTATTAATATCCTCTAAAAGAGATTCATTTTGGTTATTATTCAAATCATTTAAATTTTTGTCTTTTGATTCGTTTTTTGTATTTTTCTTTTTTGACATTTTACACAGCCCTTACGAAAGATAACAATTTTCTAATTTGAGATACAATATATTGATTTGACTCAACCGTAGGTGAGTCTTGAGAATTTTCTAATAATTCCAAAATTTCGCTAAGCGCAACAACGAAATCTAAAACTAAACTTACACCATTCAGATTTAAACCAAGTTCATCTGCTAGCCTCCTAATAACCCTTAGTCTTTCTACATCAGAATCTGAGTACAATCTTCTACTTCCCTCAGATCTTTGCGGACTTACTAAACCTTCCTTATCATACTTACGTAACGTTTGAGGATGCATATCAGCTAACCTGGCGGCAACGCTGATAACATACACCCCAACTAGTCTATCGCTACGAGTAACAACATCATCATTAATTAATTTCGACGATTTAATACTTAAAACAGGCAAATCGTGCTGATTTTCGTCGTCCGAGAAACTTAAATTTAACAGATTTGACAACAAGGATTCTGATTTATCAGATCGAGTGTTGATTTTTTTATTATATCTTTGAAAATTTCTTTCTTTCATATTTTGAACTCAATGAAGGCCAACAAGTTAATAAAGCTATCAATATTAATAATGTTATATAACATAACTAATATTGTAAAACTTGACACATACAATGTCAACTTTTAACAATAATCGCGAAAATAACATCTTTTACGAATAATGACATAAATACTTGAAATAGTATATATTTCGTAGTATCATTATGTTTAATAAAAAATATTTTTGTTATTATAGTTCCGACAAAAGCGGAAACTTTGAAATAGGAAAAAAATAAAATGATTTACTTAAAAGCATGTCCAAAATGTCAAGGTGATATTGAACTAGTGTCATATCCTGACAATAAATTTTTGCAGTGTCTTCAATGTGGTTACAGCATTGATTCAAAATCAGCTGCACGTAAATTGGCTGAGAAAAAACAACTCGCTCATTCAAAATAACTTTAATAGTTAACTGATCTACTCTACAGAGTCTGCTAATATCGTTACATTATTATCAGAAACTTCTATAAATCCACCTGTAAGATTAAACTCCTTAGATTTACCACCAGTGGTAATTAAAAGTTTACCTGGCACTATTGTGGACATGAAATCAGCATGTGAAGGCAGGATTGTAAACTCACCTAAACCTCCCTTAGCTGTAACTTTCTCTGCTTCTCCAGAAAAAGCTTCACCTTGGTTGGTTACTAATTTTAAATACAACTTAGACATATATAAGCATCAGAATATATTTTTTATTCAGATGTTACTTCCTCCTGCATTTTTTTACCTTTTTCTACTGCTTCATCTATGTTCCCTACCATATAGAAAGCTTGTTCAGGAAGGTCATCATGCTTCCCATCTAAAATTTCTTGAAAGCCCCTAACTGTCTCAGAAACAGGCACATATCTTCCTGGCATTCCGGTAAATACCTCACCGACAAAGAAAGGTTGAGTTAAGAATCTTTGAATTCTTCTGGCTCTGCCAACTATAATTTGATCATCTTCGGATAATTCTTCAATTCCCAATATCGCAATTACATCCTGAAGATCCTTATACCTTTGTAAAACCTGTCTTACTCCTTGAGCTGCATTATAATGCTCTTCACCTACAACTGAAGGTTCTAGTATTCTTGAATTAGAAGCTAATGGGTCAACAGCAGGAAATAGAAATTGAGCAGCTAATGCTCTATCAAGGGACACATTAGCGTCTAGGTGTCCAAAGGTTGTTACAATTCCAGGATCAGTGTAGTCATCAGCAGGAACATAAACTGCCTGAAAAGATGTGATAGAACCATCATTAGTAGATGTTATTCTTTCTTGCAAATCACCTATTTCTGTTGATAAAGTTGGCTGATAACCAACTGCTGAAGGCATTCTACCTAGTAATGCAGATACTTCCATACCAGCCAAAATATACCTGTAAATATTATCTACAAACAGTAAAACGTCTTGTTTCTGAACATCTCTAAAATATTCAGCCATTGTTAAACCAGTAAGAGAAATACGAGCTCTTGTGCCAGGAGGTTCATTCATTTGTCCGAATACAAGTGCAGTCGAACCCATTACTCCATACTCTATCATTTCGTGCCACAAATCATTTCCTTCTCTTGACCTTTCTCCTACACCAGCAAAAACCGAAACCCCTGAATGCTCTTGGGCAATATTTCTGATAAGCTCAGTAATAATAACGGTTTTGCCAACTCCAGCTC
The DNA here is from genome assembly GCA_002708145.1 of Chloroflexota bacterium. Classification (GTDB taxonomy): domain Bacteria; phylum Chloroflexota; class Dehalococcoidia; order Lucifugimonadales; family Lucifugimonadaceae. The sequence continues at coordinate 4,329 of PAOV01000051.1, read as the reverse complement.
CACCATATGCACCAACTTTACCCCCTTTAGCGAAAGGAGTAATCAAATCCATAACTTTGATACCTGTTTCTAAAACTTCGGTTGTTCCAGATTGTTCTTCAAAAGAAGGTGGCTTTCTATGAATTGGCCATCTTTCAGCCTTAGAATCAACTGGCTCTCCTCCATCAATTGGATCACCAAGAACATTCATTAGTCTTCCTAATGATGCTTCACCAACCGGAACAGATACTGGAGCTCCAGTATCTATAACCTCAGCACCTCTTGGCAGTCCTTCCGTGGCTCCTAAGGCTAGACATCTAGCCCAACTATTTCCAACATGCTGTTCTACTTCAAGAACTAGCTTTTGGCCTTCGTTTTGGACTTCTACAGCAGAATATATTTCAGGCAGATCATCTGCTAAAAATTCAACATCTACAACAGTACCTATTACTTGAACTACTTTTCCCTTACTTCCTTTAGACATTATTTTATAACTCCAATATCTTATTTTTCTAAGGCAGCAACGCCACCTACTATATCTAATAATTCGCCAGTTATTGATTCTTGACGAGCTTTGTTAAGGTCGAGGGTTAGGCCCTCGACTAATTCATTTGCATTATCTGTTGCATTTTGCATAGCAACCATCCTTGCAGAATGCTCACTAGCAAAAGCTTCAAGTACAGAATGAAATACTTGATTTTCAACATATTTTGGTGCAATTGACTTAAGGAGAGAAATAAGCTCTGGTTCGAAAATATAATCTTTCGAATTATCGTCTTTCTCCTCTCTTTCAATTGGTAAAATCTGATGAGATTGAATCTCTTGAACAGCAGTATTAATAAATTTTGCGTAAATTAAAACTACCCTATCAAAGTTTTCATTTTCATAATTTTCAATTACTGAATTTGAGATTGCTATTGTTTCTTCAAAAGTTGGCCTATCAGAAACAGTAAAGTTTCCAAATAAATTTTGAGTAGACCTAGACAAATATCTAGCTCCTTTCTTACCAATAGTAATAAAACTTATTTCAGATTTATTTTGAGAAATAAATTCATTTATTGCCTTTGTTAAATTACCAATTAAAGCACCAGCTAAACCTCTATCCGGTGTAATAAAAAGAACTAAAGTTTTCCTCACTTCTCTCGAAGAAAGTAACTTAATTCCAGATAACATTTCTTCATTATTAGAAGAATTAGTTACCTTAGTTAGCATTTTATGAATTGTCTCAAAGTAAGGCCTACTATTAGTAACCATATTTTGAGCCCTTGTCATTTTTGAAGCTGCTATCATTTGCATAGCTCCTGTAACTTTGGCAGTATTAGAAACGGATCTAATTCTATCTCTTAAGTCTTTTGTACTTGGCAAAAATGCACCCTCAAATCTTCACTGTTTGCTTAAATGACTTGACTGCTTCATCAAGTTTATTTTTATCGTCATCTGATATATCACCAGATTCGGAAATAGTCTTAAGTACATCAGATAAATTAGCAGCAGAATAATCATGCCATTGAGATTCAAATTCTCTAACCTTTTCAACAGGAATATCATCTAATGCACCCTGATTGGCAATGTACAATAAAGAAACTTGATTTTCAAAAGGTAATGGTGAATTTTCATCTTGTTTCAACAGTTCAGTTAATCTTGAACCTCTTTCTAATTGTCTTTTGGTAACCGCATCAAGATCATCTGTTCCAAACTGAGCAAATGTTGACAATGACGCATATTGAGCCATTTCAGATTTTAAAGATCCAGAAACTGATTTCATGCCCTTAAGTTGAGCTGCTGAACCAACTCTAGTAACAGAGAGCCCAGAATTAACAGCAGGTCTTATTCCAGAGTTAAAAAGATCAGGCTCTAAGTATAGCTGTCCATCTGTTATAGAAATAACATTAGTTGGTACATAAGCAGAAACATCCCCTGCTTGTGTCTCAATAATTGGTAAAGCAGTTATTGATCCACCACCTGCATCTTTATTTAATCTTGCGGCTCTTTCAAGCAATCTTGAGTGAAGATAAAAAACATCACCTGGATATGCTTCTCTACCGGGTGGCCTTCGCAGCAAAAGAGACATCTGCCTGTAGGCCCATGCATGCTTAGTTAGATCATCATATACAATTAGTACATCTTTACCTTGAGACATAAAAAATTCAGCAATTGCACATCCAGCATATGGAGCTAGATATTGCATTGGCGCGGGATCGGAAGCATTTGCAGCAACAACTACTGTATTATCTAAGGCGCCATTTTCTTCCAACCTAGTTACTGTTTGAGCAACTTTGGATGCTCTTTGACCTATAGCAACATAAACACCAATAATTCCTGTATCTTTTTGATTAATTAATGCATCAACGCAAACTGATGTTTTTCCAGTAGCTCTATCACCAATAACTAGTTCTCTTTGTCCTCTACCAACAGGAACCATTGCATCTACAATTTTCAAACCAAACATTACCGGCTGATCAACTGATTGCCTCTCACCAACACCTGGGGCAATTTTTTCTACTGGGAAAGATTGATCAGTATTTATATCACCTTTTCCATCAAGTGCCCTGCCAAGAGAATCAACAACTCTACCTTTCATATCATCACCAACAGGAATTTCGATGATTCTGCCAGTACTCTTAACCTCATCACCTTCCTTAATTTTCAAATAATCCCCAAGTATTACTGCACCTACACTATCTTCTTCAAGATTTAGGGCTAGACCTAGAATATCACCTGGAAATTGAAGTAACTCACTATATTTAACCCCAGATAAACCATGTATCCTAGCAACTCCATCGGCCGCTTCAACGACTGTACCAATATCAACCTGAGTAAGATCACCACCGAATTCTTCTATTTGCTTCTTAATTACTGAAGCAATATCATGACTATTTACTGCCATAAGACTCTCTTTCGTTCAATACTATTTTTTTAATCATAGATTTCTATGACCAATCAATTTTTCACTTAATAAATCAATTTTATTTTTGGTACTGCCATCAATCAACTTATCACCAATCCTAATGACAATACCACCTAAAATATTTTTATCTATTTTTTTATCAATAATTATTTTTTTATTCTCTTTATTTTCAAGTTTTTTTACTATCTGTTCTAAATCTTCTTTATTAATAGGCACTGCAGTTGTAATGTTTACCCTAACAACACCCTTAAACTCATCTGACATTGAAACAAAAATATTATTAACTTCCATAAAATTGGATATGTCTTTTCTTACAACCATTAAAGATATGAGATTTTGAACCAGGCTGGTATTTTTTGAAAATAATTTCTTTATACCATCTAGTTTTACATCAATAGGTACTTGTTCTGCATCAAAAAAAGTTAAGCATTCATCATTATTCAGTATATTTGTTACTATACTAAGTTCTGAAAGCCATCGATCAATTTCATTTTTTTCAGATGCTATTGAAAAAGCTGCCTGAGCATATCTTCTTGCGCTTGTAGCCATTAATTATTAACCAACCTTAATTTTCTTTTAAACTCGAATCTAGTACTTTATTAATTAGTTCTGAATGAGTTTTCTCATCAAGAGAATTTTCTACAATTTTTTCAGCAGCTGCAATTGCTATACCAGAGAAGTTTTTTCTTATCTCTTCAACAGCAGCAGTTTTTTCTCTCTCAATATCAATCTTTGCTTTTTCAATTAACATTGCTGATTCCTCTTTAGCCTTTTCTTCAAGCTGAAGCTTAAGATTAGCTGCAGCATCTCTTGCTTCAGAAACTATTTTTTGTCCTTCAACACGAGCTGAAGCAATCTCTTTTTCAATTTTTTCAGCTGTAGATTCAGCATCTTTTTTTGCATTTTCTGCTGCATCTAAGCTGTTCTTTATTTTTTCTGCCCTACTATCTAGCATCCCGATTATTGGTTTATATGCCAATCTGTACAACAAAAAAAACAATACCAAAAAACTTATTAACTGAGTTAAAAGTTGTTGATATGTTATTCCTAATGCGTCCATGTTTTTTTTTCCTTATTCAACAAAATAAATATTCGTGACGGTTGTCCGCTAAGGCTATCAAACATAAAAATTTAAGTGAGAGCCAAGCGGATTCCGAAATTATACGAACAGGATGATGATCGCAACCACTAAAGCATAAATTGCTATAGCTTCTGCGAACGCCAGAGCCAAAATCATGTTCTGCTGAACAGATCCTGAAGCTTCAGGATTTCTTCCTAATGCTTCCATTGCTTTACCTGCAAGTAGCCCAATTCCTAATGCTGGTCCTAATGCACCAACAGCAATTGCAATAGCTGCAGCTAAAGGTTTAGTTGCTTCTGCGTCCAATTCTCTTTCTCCTATTCTCTATTTTTTCTAAATCAGTGATCTTCTGCGTGGCCGT
>PAOV01000050.1 GCA_002708145.1 Chloroflexota bacterium | reverse complement strand
TTCGGTACCCTCTGAGGGTTACTGGGGGCTGTAGCTCAGTTGGCTAGAGCACCTGCTTTGCAAGCAGGGGGTCGTCGGTTCGATTCCGATCAGCTCCACGAACGAAACCTCTGAGGCTGGTCCTCAACTACCCTCTTCGCGGGCTACTGGAAGAAGTAAACCCAGTTGGAACTACGCTCAGCTTGTGACTAAAGCCACCTTCAATCTTCACGCTCACCATCACGCCGGACCAGTCGACCCCAGGATCTTTGGTGGCTTTTTGGAACACATGGGGAGAGCTGTATATGAAGGGGTATATGACCCGACCTCAGCCCACGCTGATGAGTTTGGATGTCGAGCTGATGTGCTAACTGCGTTAAATGAACTCGACTTCACCGTCATGCGTTACCCAGGTGGCAACTTTGTTTCTAATTACCACTGGAGAGACGGTGTGGGAGCTGTAGAAGAACGGCCTACCCGTCGAGAGTTGGCATGGGGGACGATCGAGCCAAACAGTTTCGGTACCAACGAGTTCTTGTCTCTATGTGACAGAACTGGGTGGTCCCCGATGTTTGCCGTCAATTTAGGGACAGGCTCACCTGAAGAAGCAGCAGATTGGGTCGAATATACAAATGGTGAATTAGCGACGGCTATTGCCCACCGACGTGAACTCGATCAATCCACCAATACATCAAAGGTTCCACTGTGGTGTCTGGGCAACGAAATGGATGGGCCATGGCAGATCGGTCACATGTCAGCAGCCGAGTATGGGACTAAAGCTCGTCAGGCAGCTCACATGATGAAACTGGTCGATCCATCTATCGAGCTGGTGGTGTCAGGCACATCGCTACCCGACAACTCGACCTACCTCAATTGGGACCGAGAAGCCCTAGAAGCCGTTGGCGGCTTCGCTGACTATTTGTCTACCCATAGGTACCTTGATAACTACTCCGGTGACACTGCAGCGTTCTTGACTTCTGGTGCCGCGATCGATCAACAAATCGCAGAAATTGATTCTGTATGTCGATACGTCGCAGGCAAACGGCGCTCATCGAAGCGACCATTTATAGCGTTTGATGAATGGAACGTCTGGTACCGAACTCGAAATAGAGACGGTATGTGGGCTGGTGGAAATTTCCCCGCGCACCTAGTTGAGGAGGTCTATGACCTCCAAGATGCACTTGTATGTGCTCAGTTCTTGATGAGTTTCATCCGAAACGCCAACGTAGTGAAGATCGCTAACATCGCTCAGATTGTGAATGTCATAGCGCCTGTTCTTACCGATGGCGATCATTTGCTACGGCAAACGATCTTCGAAGCGTTAGCAATGTTTGTTAATCGTCGAGAAGGCCGGTCACTTCATCTGGGGTATCAAGGACCCACTGTGGGATCCCCAGATTTTGGTGATGTAGAAATGGTGGATGGGGCAGCCATATTGAATGACGACGCCGAGTTGCACGTATACGCGGTGAATCGCTCAGTTGATAGCACTGTGGATTTAACAATCGATCTATCCGGGGCACAACTCAGCGCTCTTTCTAGTGAACTCTTGCATCACCCAACCCCATCAACACAAAACACTTGGGAGAACCCACACGCTGTGCAGCGGAGCACGTTTGAAACTTCAGGCGGTGCTGCGCCTTTAATCCAACTTCCTCCGCACTCCTTCTTTGCCGCTACGTTCCAAGTGACCTGACAAGACTGGTGGTACCAGAATCAGCCACGCCTCATTGAGCTTTGGGAAGAACAACGAATACGAACGCTATGTAGTGAAGTGACGCAGCTACCACGGTGAAAGTGTGAAATATTTCGTGGAATCCAAACTTGTGTGGCCAAGGATTAGGTCTCTGGGCAGCAAATATCACAGCGCCAGCCGTGTACAACATTCCTCCAGAAAGAAAAAGTAAGAATCCAACAACTCCAAGCTGCTGCCAAGCATCTTTAATGACTGCGAGCAAACACCAACCAACGACTAAATACGGAGCGGCAACAAGCCATTGCGGAGAGTCTGAGAATCGGATTCGTATTAAGGCACCTAAAAAGGCGCCACCCCACACCATGACCAGGACCAGCTTTGCGGCCCAAGGGGACAGCACAAAAGCTGCTACTGGTGTGTAAGTAGCCGCAATAGCAAGAAAAATTGTTACGTGATCAAATTTTTGGAGTCGTTGACGATTTACAGGTCCCCAATTAACCCGGTGGTATAAAGCCGATACTCCGAATAAAGCAACGATCGACGTTGTGTAAAGACCTGTGACTAGCCGCGGCCATATTCCTGGCGCTGACACAATCACAATTGGGGCGAGCGTGACCGAAACTATAAAAGCCGCCCGATGTGACACTCCCCGAAATAGAGGTTTGGTATCAGTGGTGGTCAATGGTGATCCGTGAAGTCGTTAGTTGGGTGGTGACGGATTTCGTGTGGCTTGCCGTTAGATAGCAAGTCCATAGTTGTTGGAGTGATTCAGTTTTGAAAGTTCCGAATAGAGGAACCTCATCTTACGGCGTGGAATTACGGGCGCCGGGCCTTAGCGTCTTTCAACGGATCGGTCTATGAATAAGTCGCAACATTTTCTCTACAAATGGCAGCTACTGGCGTTAGCAAGCTGGTTGAGATGTGGACGTCGAGGAATCATTGAAGCCGTCACCGGTGCCGGAAAAACAAATGTTGCCATGCAGGCGGCGGCTGATGCCCACAGACGTGGTCTCTTTGTGTTGGTCGTGGTTCCTAGTCGTGTCCTTATGGAGCAATGGTCTGAAAGCCTCAAGAAATCTTTGCCTCAATGTGTGATTGGACGGCTAGGAGACAGTTTTAGTGACCGGGCAGATGACTGCGATGTGTTGGTGACAACTCGACACTCCGCTAGTGCCAAGAAGCCATTACCCCCAGGAGACCTTGGGGGTCTTTTGATTGCCGATGAATGTCATGGGTTTGGGGGAGCGACCTTACGCAAGTCCCTTATTCACGAATACGACGAACGCTTGGGGCTAACAGCCACACTGGAACGATCAGACGACGCCGTTGAGAAGACTCTCGTCCCTTATTTCGGTGGTGTTTGTTATAAGTACGATTTTGGGCAGGCCATTGCCGATGGGGTGTGTGCACAACCGAGAGTTGCGTTTGTAGCAGTACCTTTAGCCAAAGAAGAACGCGACGAATACGACTTGATGGAAGCAGACCTGATCACTGCTCGGCAAACATTGAGGGCGATTCCTGACATGCCACAAGAGCCGTTCGGAGCCTTCCTGGCAGCGGTCAGCTATCTGGCAGAAAACGACGCCGGAGCCAATGGAAAAGCCGCAACCACATATCTGGATTCATTTTCAAAACGTCGCGAGATAGTTGCTACTAGTCGCTCAAAATATGAAGTCTTATCGAACTTCGCGTCGGTAATCCTCGAAGCGTCCGGAGCGCTCATTTTTACTCAAACAGTGAAGGCCGCAAACCATGCCATTAATCGGCTAGATCCGCTGTTAGGCATTGAGATTATTACCGGAGATACTGCTCGTCTCGAACGGGAAACAATCTTGAATGACCTTCGTGATGGAAAGCTGGATGCAGTAGCAGCACCTCGGGTTCTTGATGAAGGTATTGATGTGCCTGACGCCAATCTTGGTGTTGTTGTTAATGCAAGCCGAACCCGAAGACAGATGATTCAGCGAATGGGACGGATTTTGCGGCTAAAGCAAGATGGCGTAGGGGCCCGATTCGTTGTGTTGTATGCAAGTGACACCTTGGAAGACCCGACAGCGTCGGAACGTGACGGATTCATGGAGGAAATAGAGGACATCAGTGAGTCGGCACGCATTTTTGGGATCGGTGAACAACGCGAACTTGTCTCATTTCTTAACTATTCCGGCCCGGATGAACCAATCGCGCCAGAGAAAATCGGTCCGATGAATTCGATTGAGGAGATCCCGGACAATCTTGATGCTGTAGACCGGTATGCGTGGCTAAGTTTTTTGGGTTGGTCCGAAGAGACCGATGCTCACCGGGAAGCATGGGACACCCCTCCATCCCTAACACCAGACCCTTTGTACCTCGACTTTGATGTCTTAGAACTCCCCGAAATAATGCGGCAAAAGGTTTCTCCGAAAAAGGAAGCGAGGTTGTCGACTGGGGAACAACCAGTGACAATGAGCAAGGTAGACGGCAATTTTGTGCTCCGATGTACTGGATGTGGAGCTGCCTCTGAACCAACTCCTTTTCGTTGGAAGGCGCTCGAAGCGACTGTCGAATGCAGTTGCCTTTGGTAGTCAAATATTGAGTGGAATACGACAAGCTGCGGGGGTTTCAGGCGTGAACCAAAATGCGGTGTCGGAAGCAGCTTCAACGCTTAGTTTTGAAGTCGTGAGTAAACGAGTCTGGCGTCTCATCTTTTTGATTGTTCTCATCGCCTATGTGTGGGCAGCGTGGAGAGCGATTCTCTGATTTGAGTCGAGACCTTTACTACGTCGGACATGGCGTCTGCACGAAGAGGGATTAAATTCCTGCACGAGTCGACGAATGCGAAAAGAGCGTTTCGACATATTGTGGGATTTGTTGGGGGGTACTGAATGATTCACACAGAGGCAGAGGGGCCGGTAATAACCCTGACCTTGGACGCACCCGAGGTGAAAAACGCGTTTAACGCCAGGATGATCGCTGATCTAGGTTCTGCAATTTCTGATGCGGCGCTAGACGAGAGTTGTCGCTGTCTCATCATCACTGGTGCAAATGGCACCTTTTGTGCGGGTCGCGACCTAGGTGAAGAAGTCGACTCTAGTTTGGAAGCGATATTGGAGCGCGAGAGGAAATGGGAACAGATTTTTCAACAATTACGACAATTCCCGAAGCTTTCTGTGGCAGTGGTAGAGGGGTATGCGGTAGCAGGCGGTTTCACACTTGCCATGGGCTGCGATTTCGTCATTTCAGATAGCAACACCGTGTTCGGAGCATTTGAAATGAGAAATGGATTTCCGGCTGCGGTAAACACTCCTTTATTAGCGAAACTTGTCGCGCCGAGAATTGCTTTGGAGTGGGCACTCCTAGGCGAAGCTATTTCGGCGCGGCGATTGTATGAGATGGGCCTCGTAAATCGATTGGCCGAGGACCCTGAGGAATTGTCTGAAGTTGCAGACACCTTCATTTCACGCTTGACCAGCCTTAACCCGACAGCGGTTAGGGCAGCGAAAGAAATTCATCATGCCGCCAGAAACATGCCGCTGGCGGACGCACTTGTTATGGGTGCCCAACAGAATTCCCTGATATCAGCATCGGGTTGGCTTACCGAAGGTATGAAAAAATATTCGGGTAACAGACGAGAGAAATAAACAGATTCGGCTATTCGTTTGGGTGGATCTGAGTGCCAGCCACACCTTGTACTACCGCATTCACGTCGTTTAGAGCGCCGATGGCAGCAGTCCCTCCGGTTGCATCAATAAATTGGAGAACCGAGCGGACCTTTGGTGCCATTGAACCTGCTGCGAATTCACCATTTTGGAATCGCTCCTCCAAATCCTCAGCACTGATATAGCGAATTAGTTCTTCATCATCGGTTTTGTAATCAGCTTTGACGCCGTCAACATCTGTCACAATCACCATGCGTTTGGCCGCAATCCGCTCAGCCAACAATGCTGTGCATAAGTCTTTGTCAACCACAGCTTCCACTCCCCTGAGGTTGCCGTCTTCTCTGACCATTGGGATCCCACCCCCACCGCAAGCCACGACGACGACATCTAAGTTGAGAAGTGACTCAATGACTGGAATATCAAGTATTTCGATTGGGGGAGGTGAAGGCACTAAGCGCCTTGTCCCGTCGTAGCGTGGCCGTCCTATTGGTTTAACAGGTGAATTGAAGCTCGAGTCTCGAGGGTCTACTTCTACTCGGGTTATGACGCTCGCGACCTGCCGGGATACTGACCTACGTTGCAGTTCCGATTCAATTTCAGTTACCAGAGTGAACCCAATTGTGGCCTGTGTTTGGGCGACACACCAATCAAGTGGCATAGCGGGCACGAAGCTTGCCGAAAGCTCATTTTTCAAAAGCAGGTTGCCAACTTGGGGACCATTTCCGTGAGTAATTACAGGCTCATACCCATCTGAAATGAGATCCACGATGCTCTTAGCAGCAAGGGCCATGTTGGCTGTCTGTTCTTCGGCGCTGTAATCCCCGTCTCTGGGCGCAATCGCGTTCCCGCCGAGTGCAACCACAACGCGTCGATGGGATTCGTCGTCAGTGTTCACTGGCCTACACCAAGTAACTCGCCTCCCTTATAAAGGCTACTATCGATGCGATGCCGACGCTCGCAGTTACCGGAGCCCAAGGTAAAACCGGGCAAGCTGTCATAAGGGCTTGCGGCCAAACGTGGAACATTCGGGCGTTGGCACGTAACAGACAGCAGGCGCAGCGCCTAGAAGCGCTGGGTTGCGACGTCGTTGTTGGCGATATGACCGAAAACTCGACGTTACGGGAACTGTTTAAAGACGCGCATTCCGCGTATCACATCTGCCCTAACTTCCACGAAGGAGAAGTCGAAATTGGTGCTGCAGTGGCTTCCCAGGCAAGAGAGTTAGAACACCTGGTCTACCACTCGGTTTTGCATCCGCAGACGCAGAAAATGCCACACCATTGGAGAAAACTACTAGTCGAAGAAATATTGCTAGAAGCTAAGCCTCTAGATGTGACATTTGTTAGATCCGCTCCGTATGTGCAAAATCTAAAGCCCTACATTGAATCTGCGTTGGGGAACGGGGAACTTGTATTGCCATATTCAGTTCATGCACGAACAGCAATGGTCGATCTTGTAGATGTAGGTCGAGCGGCGGCAGTGCTTCTCAGTGGAGAGTTAGAAGCAGGCTGTGGTTGGGACCTCTGCGGAGTTGGCTCGATCAGTCACGAGGAGATTGCGGATTTGTTGACGTTATTAACAGGGAATGTGATCACAGCTCATGAAAAGCCAGCGCCGGCGGACACTCCCAACGAAATACAGATGATGTTCGACTATATGGACCAATATGGTTTGCAAGGCTCCACCGCCCAGCTTCGTGCTTTGGTGGGAGACTTAACACCAATCGAAACGACCGTACAACGATTAATCCACGAAATTGAAGGCCCGGAGTCGTGAAGCCATCGCCGTTTAGTTATCACCCCGCTGCTTCGGTTGATGAGGCCGCACAACTTCTCTATGAACTTGAAGACGCCAAAATACTCGCCGGGGGCCAAAGCCTTATCCCCCTAATGAACTTTCGCCTAGCAAGCCCAACGCATCTAATAGATATCTCCGGACTTGCCGAGCTAAGTGAAATCAAAGTAAGCGAAACCGAAGTCGAAATTGGCGCTTCCGTCACACACAGCCAAGTGCTGCAAAGCGAACAAGCTGGGTCCGCGCTGCCCCTCCTTGTAGAGGCCGAGAAACTCATCGCTCATGAAGTAATTCGAAACCGTGGCACGCTCTGTGGGTCCCTAGCGCACGCTGATCCAGCAGGAGAGATGACAGCGGTGATCAGTGTTCTCAATGGAAGAGTCGACACGGCTTCGGTATCGGGTGGGCGGACCATTGAAGCCACGGACTTATTCGAAGGCCCACTGCAATCATCCCTAAGAGAAGATGAGCTAATTGTCTCGGCAACTTTCCCGAAACTGGGCCCAAGGACAGTCAGTTCTTTTCGCGAAGTAGCGAGAAGGCACGGCGACTACGCCGTGGCTGGTGCTGTGAGCGTCGTCGAATACGACAATAACGACCAGGTCCAATCTGCACGAGCAGCTTTTCTATCGGTCGGCCCCGTACCCACCGTAGTTAGTTTCGATGATTTGTTGAGAGGCACCAGAATTGAAGATGTTGGGCACAGCGAGATTTACAATTTTTTGAGTTCCCAATTGGAACCCCATGGCGATCTTCAGGCATCTGCCGATTATCGGCGGCACTTGGCCGCAGAGATGGGTTGGGCATCATTGGAAGCGTGCATATGAACACCGAAGAATCTTACGAAATCAGGCTGAAAGTAAATGGCAAAACACAGCAAATCACCGCGCCGGCGCGAAGGCTTTTATCAGATGCTCTGAGAGGTGAATTGGGTTTGACCGGAACGCATGTCGGATGCGAGCACGGTGTTTGTGGTTGTTGCACGGTACTTGTCGACGGAGCCCCAGTTCGTTCCTGCCTGACTTTCGCAGTTGCTGTTCAAGATAGGGAAATTCGAACGGTCGAAGGGTTAGCTGCTGACGGCGGCGAACTTCACCCTGTTCAGGAAGCTTTTAAAGAATGCCACGGTCTGCAATGTGGATTTTGTACACCAGGCTTCCTCATGACGGCGTGTGCGTTGATTGAGCAAAATGATGACCCCACCGAGGAAGAGATTACCGAGGCCATCGCAGGCAATTTGTGTCGCTGCACTGGTTACCAAAACATACGTGCTGCAGTTAGATATGCCGCCGAGATTGTTAGGTCCGACAAGACATGACGACGCAGAGCTTTGGTAAAGCGATTCGCCGAACTGAGGATGATCGGCTCATAAGAGGCCACGGTTCGTTTACAGACGACGCGGGATCAGCAGGTCTTTCGTTAACCATGATTAGGTCTCCGTATGCCAATGCGCGAATACTTTCTATTGACGTTTCAGAAGCGTGGGACGTTGAAGGCGTTCAGGCGGTTCTGACCTACAACGATTTACCGGGGCGTCTCGTTGAACCACTACCGCTGCTTATCCCTCACCCCTCGCTTGTAGCTCCCAGAACGCAATACATCCTCGCCAAGGAACACGTTCGCTATGTCGGCGAGGCGGTCGTGGCGATCTTCGCAACAGATCGCTACGTGGGCGAAGACGCAGCGGAGCGAGTGATTGTCGAATATGAGCCGCGAGAGGCGGTTGTTGGGATTGACGCGGCCCTTGGCCCCAATTTAGTTCACGACGATGTGCCAGGAAATGTCGCTGCTGACCATGTTGAGCACGTCGGGAACGTGGATCAGGCACTGGTCGGGGCTCCCCATGTACTTGAACTAGATCTCGACATGGAAAGAAGCATGGGCAGTTCCCTAGAGGGCAGAGCCAGCCATGCGACATGGGACCGACACAGTCGAAAACTGCGAATTCAAAATGCCACCCAGACGCCCACGAGTGTCCGCTTTGCCGTAGCAAATATTCTTGAGATTCCGGACGAGCAAGTTGAGGTGTTTGCGATTGATGTAGGTGGAGGCTTCGGCACGAAGGTCATTCACCCTTGGCCTGAAGACATCCTTACCGCATGGGGAGCGATCGAATACGAGCGCCCAGTTAAGTTCACAGAAGATCGCGTGGAGCATTTCATCTCCTCGTCGCATGAAAGAGCTCAACGGCATCAGATCAAGGTTGGATTTGATGACGAGGGACGAATTCTGGGTCTAGATGTGGACTTCGTGCATGACAACGGTGCCTATACCCCTTATGGAATGATCGCTCCATTGATCACGGCTACACAATTACCAGGGCCTTACAAGTTGCCGAACTATCGAGTTCGGTTCAGAAGTGTTTATACAAACACGGTTCAGGTGACCCCTTATCGGGGGGCTGCTCGTCCGCACGCAGTGTTCTCAATGGAACGAACTATTGATCGGATCGCGGCATTTCTGGACATTGATCGGGCGGAATTGAGGAGGCGTAACTTCATACAGCCCGACGAATTTCCTTATGACTTGGGCATGATCTTCCAAGACGGGCGTCCAGCCATCTATGACTCGGGTAATTATCCGGAACTTTTAGAGAAAGTTTTGGCAATGATTGACTGGGACGGTTTCCCTGAACGACGCTCCCAAACACCGTCGGGCCGACGTCGTGGTATCGGTGTGGCGTGTTACGTCGAAGGCACCGGACTCGGCCCTTACGAAGGGGGACATGTTCGGGTAGAGACCGGGGGAAAGGTTCAAGTGTCTACTGGGCTTGCCTCAAGTGGCCAGGGTCACCACACTGTTTTCGCTCAGATTGTTGCTGACGAATTAGGTGTTCCCTTTGAAGATGTGGAAGTCGTGACCGGGGACACTCGACGCTTTCAATATGCGGTAGGCACCTTTGCCTCTCGAGCCGCAGTGATGAGCGGCAATGCTGTTGCTGAGGCAGCGCGGCTGGTGAAAGAGAAAGCGATCCAGATAGCGGCAGAAGCACTGGAAGCGAACCCTGACGACCTTGAGATTGTTGATGCTCAAGTTCAAGTCAAAGGAACACCAGCTCGAGGCATACCTCTGGCTCAAGTAGCGGTATTGGCGAACCCTCTTCGGTACTCGTTCAGCGAAGCGGCGCGAGCAGCAACCCAGTTCGCAGGCGCAGGGGACCTAGATGAGCCACCTATTAAGCCGGGGGAAGACCCTGGTCTCGAAGCAGCTGGTTGGTATTCCCCAGTCCGCTCCACCTTTGCAAGCGGGGCTCATGCTGTAGAAGTCGAGGTTGATACCGCTACCTCAGAAGTAGAGATCCTCCGCTACTGCGTAGTTCATGATTGTGGGCGATTGATTAATCCACTAATTGTCGAAGGCCAAATCCACGGTGGGGTTGCGCAAGGAATAGCGGGAGCTCTCTATGAAAAGATGGCTTATGACGAAGATGGGAATCTTCAGAACGCGTCCTTTATGGACTTTCTGATGCCCTATTGCACTGAAATTCCTGAAGTAGAGATCGATCACTTGGAGACCCCGAGTCCTTTGAACCCACTGGGCATAAAAGGGGCGGGGGAGGCCGGTGTGATCCCAGTTTCCGCGGTCATCGCAGCGGCGGTTGAAGATGCTGAAGGATTTCAAATCAACCACATGCCTTTATTCCCCTCTGAACTCCACGAAATGCGTTTAATGAATGCGGAAGTGTCTGAATAAATAACTTCGGATTCAGGGATCTGGATAACAAACGGCGCCGCTCGTCGGACACTTCTCACTTCGTTGTGTGAAATCTGAAAACTTGGGCGCACCTGTACTGCCCAAATTAAGATGCCGGACGGAATACTGAACCTGCTCTGAGAGGGAGGTGCGTAGCATGCCGTTCGCCGCTCACAAGGTGTTACTCGGAGGGGTATCAGATTCGAGTGGTCTTGAAACCTTGATATCGGATGGGGAAATTAATCCCGACCATGTGATTGCCATTGTTGGGAAAACAGAAGGCAACGGGGGAGTCAATGACTACACCAGAATTTTGGCAGACCAAGCTTTTCGCTCAACGCTTTTGAGTTCAGGCAGTCGCTCCACCCCAGAAATTGAGCAAATTCCGATGGCTTGGTCTGGAGGGACTGATGGTGTGCTCTGCCCGAACGCAGTAATTTTCACCCAAGATGGCATAACTCCCGAAGGGGACGGCCCTCCCCGACTTTCGGTCGGCATTTCAATGAGTGATTCGATAAAGCCTGAGGACATAGGTAGACCAAAGATGGTCAACGTGATCGCCGATGGTGTGCGTGTCGCAATGGATCAAGCAGGTATCTCGAATCCCGGTGACGTCCATTTTGTTCAGACCAAGACTCCTCTCTTAACGATGGAATCGATAAATGATGCCGCCCGTCGCGGCGAGACAGTGTTCACCCATGAGCCTTTGGAATCTATGGCTATTTCTAATGGGACGGCGGCGCTTGGAGTCGCGGTTGCGCTCGGTGAAATAGATATGCCCGAAGCTGAGCAGATTGGACACGATCTTGACTTGTACTGCACGGTGGCATCCTGCTCATCTGGTGTTGAATTGGACTGTGGCCAAATTGTGGTG
Organism: Chloroflexota bacterium; assembly: GCA_002708145.1. Lineage (GTDB taxonomy): Bacteria > Chloroflexota > Dehalococcoidia > Lucifugimonadales > Lucifugimonadaceae. The sequence goes on along the minus strand of PAOV01000050.1, from coordinate 5,604 downwards.
GTGGGAAACGCAGCTGGAGCGGGTGGAAAGTTTCGAGTCGGTCACTCAGTCATGAAAGACGCCATTGACTCTGAGGGTGTTTATGAAGCGATCCGTAACGCGGGCCTCCCGGTATCGGGGAACCAGTTACCAAAGGATCTCCCCGGCAACATCGTCCAGATTTTTGCTAAAGCAGAAGCTGACCCTCGAGGGACGCTTCGCGGCTATCGCCAAGTAATGCTCAACGATTCCGACGTCCACCATCATCGGCAAATCAAGGCTGCTGTCGGGGGAGTTATAGCAGCTGCTATAGAAGACCCAGCCGTCTTTGTGTCAGTTGCCGCGCTTCACCAAGGGCCTCCAGGTGGAGGCCCGGTGGCAGCGCTTGTGGAGTTATTTGATGACTGATGTAGCCGCGGCGAGTCTGATGTTGCGAGATGCTTCTCCCGACACCATTGTGATTCATGAACCTCGCGATGGTTATCAATTTCCCAATGGCGTTGTTACTGAATTTGAAGTGGAACTGCCAATAGCGGCCCGGCGGTGGTGGAACCCCACATGCCCCAAAACAAAATTTGACAAGAAATGTGTTGACCAGTTTTTGTCTTATGCCCAATTCCCCAAGCTTCCATCGCGGCCCGAGGCGTGCGTTGGATGGGGCCCCGGTCTGACCCCTGCGGGTGATGACGTCGTTTTGGGGATGCTGATCACATTTCATGCCCTAGAAAGGCCGAGCCTCTCCAACGATCTTTACGAGGTTTGCCGAAAAGATGCGACGACCGCGTACTCATACGAATTGCTTCGTTACGCGTCTCGAGGTCAGGCTGCGCGGCCAGTGCTCCATTTGATGGAGGCACTGGGAGGCTTCGGAGATCTTGACCAGGCGGTAGAGTCACTTGCCAATTTTGGAGCTACTTCGGGTGGATACGTGATGGAGGGTGTTCGTCAAGCTTTGAACATCGCATCCAAGAGTGAGCCAGTGTGATTGACCACGTAGAACTCCGTGCAGGCGTTTACCGGGATTCAGTAACACTGATGCTGCTGACCAGGACACTCTCACAAGACAACGAGATCAGCGACCCCATAGTTGCAATGGCAACGACCTTAAATATGGAGCTAGCTAAGACCGCTGGCTACGAAGTTCCTGAAGGGTCTGGCGGCGAGTTGCTCATAGCATTTAGAGCTGAAGAAGAAGTCATCTTTCAATGCGTACAACTGATTGATGACCTGTTGAATCGATCGCGGCAGTCCACTGTTGCAGATGAGACGCTGAATCATCGACCAAGATCGCTTGGGCGTCTAGCCACAGATTCGCAATCGGACGTTGCCCTAATTTCAGTTCCCGGCGAGCACGCCGCTTATCAGGCTGTTGAAGCGATTGAAGCTGGGACGCACCCGGTGATCTTCAGTGACAACGTAGCTATCAAAAATGAGCTGAGCCTCAAAAAACAAGCGAGAGAGCTCGGACTGCTCGTTATGGGCCCGGACTGTGGGACAGTAATTCTTGACGGCGTCGGCTTAGGTTTCGCAAATGTGATACCCGCAGGCCCAATAGGTCTCATTTCCGCATCGGGTACCGGAGCGCAGCAAGTGCTCGCATTGTGTGATCATGCAGGGGTAGGAGTTCGCCACGTCTTGGGACTCGGAGGGAGAGACCTTACGGATGAGATCGGCGGCATCTCCGCCCAGATCGGACTGGCCATGTTGGACGACGACCCGACTGTGGAAGTCATCGGCATAGTCGCTAAGGAGGTAGGTCCCGCAACAAGGCTGCTGTTGGAAGATGCGGCCTCGAAACTCTCGAAGCCAGTTGTTTGGGTCCCGACGGGAGACCTTACGAATGGAACTGCGCAACTTCTCGAAGTCGCAAGCTTTGAGCTTCCGCCCGTACCCATATGGGGACCAGCCATTGAGCGGCCAAATGGAAGTGGTCGTCTAGTTGGACTATTCAGCGGCGGCACATTAGCTGTCGAAGCTCAAGCAATTGCGCAGGCGTCGGGCTGCGAAGCTGAAATTGTGGATCTCGGTGCTGATGAATACACAGTCGGAAGGCCGCACCCGATGATTGACAACACCCTCCGACTAGAGCGACTAGCAGAAGTGAGCAGAGATGAAACTGTAGGAACAGTGTTAGTCGATGTAGTCCTCGGCCATGGTGCTTCACCAGGCCCAGCGGCGGAATTAAAGGACGCTCTTGGGGATATCTCGGTCCCTGTTTTTGTTTCCCTAATCGGGACAAACGGTGACCCACAAAATTTTGATTCACAAGTGAACCAGCTGACTCAGGCTGGAGCTGAAGTTCATTTGTCCAATGCAAGTGCGACCAAGGCAGCAGTAATTCGATGACGGAACAAGATGGATCGGGACTGCTTCGTAACCCGAAAATTTCTGCTGTAGGAATTCAACTGCTCTCAGATGCCATTAGGGATCAAGGAACTGCGGTTGCTGACGCAGCGTGGCAACCTCCGCGTGACGGATTGGCGCTTTCTTTGTCACAGATCGCTGCCGACCAACGAAGAGTCAACGCAAACCAACAAGCAGTTCAAGCGATGATCGAAGCGCGCCCGGAAGTAGTTGGTGTGACGACAGCCCACCAGGCGCTGGGCCTCGAAAGGCGACAGTTCCTGCATTCTGGTCCGCCGATTTCGTGGCAAAACGCATCCGGGCCGCTAAGAGGTGCTCTCGTGGGAGCGCTCCTGCTAGAAGGCGAAGCTGCCGACGCCGATGAAGCTTGGCAACTTTGTGAAGCAAATGAGATTGAACTCTTGCCGTGTCATAGCCGGGGGGCGGTAGGGCCTATGGCGGGGGTCATCAGCTCCTCAATGTCGCTGTATGAAGTGCGAGACGAAGTAAATCAGCAAGTCGCCTACTCGAACCTCAACGAAGGACTCGGCAAGGTCCTGCGAATGGGCGCATATTCGCCCGAGGTAATTGATCGCCTTCGGTGGATTAATTCACGTCTCGCTCCAATCCTTTCGGAAGCTTTTGCCCGACAGGGTCCCTTTGATGTGCGGGCGTTACTTGCTCAGTCTCTCCAAATGGGAGACGAAGGCCACAACCGAAATCGTGCGGGGTCAGCCTTGTTTCTCCGCGAAATGTCGTCTTCGATTGCGCAATGCGACGTCAGCAGTGCGGAAATTTCGCAGGTTTTTGATTTCATAAACGGAAACGAACATTTTGTTTTAAATATGGTGATGCCCGCCGCCAAAGCATCTGCAGACGCCGCTCGGAACATACCGGGTTCGACAATGGTGGTGGCTATGGCTCGCAACGGAACTGAATTTGGAATTCAAGTCAGTGGAGCCGGAGATCAATGGTTCACAGCCCCAGCAAACACGCCTGAAGGAATCTTATTCCCAGGGTTTTCCGACAAAGACATCAATCCCGATATTGGTGACTCAACCATTATGGAAACATACGGGATTGGTGGCTTCGCAATGGCCTGTGCTCCGGCTATCGTCCGATTTGTAGGAGGATCCGTGGAACTAGCGCACCAAAAAACCCATCAAATGTATGAGATTACGCTCGCAGAAAATCCACACCTACAAATTGCTTCCTTGGACTTTCGTGGCACCCCGACTGGCATAGACGTCGCGAAAGTAGTGTCTACCCAGATTCTCCCCGCGGTTAATACCGGTATGGCGGGCAAAGAAGCTGGAACAGGCCAAGTTGGTGCAGGCCTAGTAGAGCCTCCGATGTCTTGTTTTGAACAGGCCTTAGTGGCAGTAGCAGAGACAGGTGACAGTGCATGACAGTCCGAATTGGTATCGATACCGGTGGAACTTTCACAGACGTTGTGGCGTTTAATGAAGCGACGGGTGAGCTTCATGCGACCAAAACCCCGTCAGTCCCCTCGAACCCCGCAGAAGCTTTTGTCGAAGGTATCCGGCTGATACTCGATCAAGCGACTCTCGTGTCTGACGAAGTTTCCACCGTCAGCCACGGTACGACAGTAGCGACTAACTCGTTGCTCGAAGATGATATGAGTGGTCTGGGTTTGATCACGACTCAAGGATTTCGACACGTATTAGAAATTGCTCGGCAAAGTGTCCCAGATGGATATGGCAACTCATACTTCTGGGTCAAACCAGACAGAATCGTTCCACTCCACCTCGTTCAAGAAGTGTCGGAACGTCTTGACGCGCGAGGAGAAGTAGTCGAAGAACTCAACGAAGAGAGCGTGGTAGCTGCGGCACGGTTCTTCCGGGACAACGGAGTTCGTTCAATCGGAGTGTGTTTACTCCATTCCTATCTCAACTCGTCTCACGAAGAACGAGTCCAGGAGATCATTTCCGAAGTGTTTCCGGACGTCACTGTTTCGATTAGCTCGCAAGTTCTTCGTGAGTACCGCGAATACGAAAGGTCGGTGACCACTCTCGTCGACGCATTTGTAAAAGACCGAGTGGTTGAATACATCTCAAGCATCAGTGACCGGCTTGAACTTATTAGCGATTCCGAACCCCCAGCGTTCTACGTCATGAAAAGCAATGGAGGGATTATTTCGTCTGAAGCCGTGGGAGATCAGCCGATTACGACGGTTTTGTCTGGACCTGCTGCTGGAGCGTTAGGCGCTGCAGAAGTCGCTCGCCACGCCGGATTCGAACAAGTACTGGCGCTTGATGGAGGAGGAACCTCAACAGACGTCACCGTCGTTCAAGGGGCCGAGCCGGCACTGACCACTGAAGGCTCGATCGGACGTCATCCCATGAAAGTTCCGATGATCGACATTGTCACAGTCGGCACCGGTGGAGGGTCGATAGCTTGGATTAGCCCCGAGGGCGGCCTCAAGGTCGGTCCACAATCTGCTGGAGCGGCCCCCGGTCCGTTGTGCTACGACACAGGGGGCGAATCACCGGCTGTAACTGACGCTCACCTTGTTTTGGGCCGCATTCCTTCAAATTTGATCGGCGGGGGCATCCAATTAAACAGGGAAAAGGCGTCTCACGGGCTTGAGGCATTAGCTGCCGATCTCGGACTGACGCTCGAAGAATGTGCCTCTGGAGTGTTGGAAATAGCAGCTTGGAATCAAGCAAACGCAATAAGGCAGGTCACGGTTCGCAAAGGACTTGACGTTCGAGATTTCGCTTTATGCGCTTTTGGGGGGTCGGGACCGCTCCAAGCTTGCCGACTAGTCGACTTATTAGGTCTCGAGGCAGCGATCGTCCCACCGGACCCGGGTAATTTGAGCGCGTATGGACTTCTAGTAGTGGATTTGCGTCATGACGAGGTTCAAACAATCGCCCAAACTGATGGCGAGCTATCTAGACAGGAACTTGAAGAAACCTTCTCCGTTCTTGAGCAACGCGCAGCATCAGCGTTAGAAGACCAAGGATATGCCCAGGCAGATCAGCGCCTTGCCCGTTGGGTCGACCTGAGATATGAGGGACAGGCATTCGAAGTTCAGACAAGCGCGCCCAGCGGACAAATAGACGAATCATTCATACCCCAAGTTTTAGGGAGTTTTCATGATGAGCATGAGCGTCTGTATGGATACTGTTATCGAGATCGGCCCGAAGTAGTAGTTGAATGGGTGAACTTGAGAGCCACATCGTTTGGACCAATTGAGCGACCCAACCCACAAACAATCAATGTTGGCACGGGCGCAGAACCAACCGATCGGCGCGA
>PAOV01000038.1 GCA_002708145.1 Chloroflexota bacterium | reverse complement strand
AGACACAAAAATACAGGTAAAATTAATCATAATTATTCAACAACTAAAGAGAAGCTTTTTGAGGTAAAAACTCTGCCTTTTTACTTTAGTAAGATCATTTTTTGAGTTTTGGTAAACTGCCCTGCTTGGATCTGGTAGAAATACACACCAGCAGAAACCTCAACGCCAAACTGGTTTCGCGCATTCCATTTTACGCTATGATACCCAGCAGGCATAAACCCATTATTTAACTTAGCAATCTCTCGACCCATGATGTCATAGATAATCAAACGCACATTACCTTCCTTTGGAAGATCATAATTGATCGTTGTCACGGGATTAAATGGATTCGGATAATTGTTATGAAGCGCAAACTCTTTTGGAATCGGTTTAATATCTAGAAATTCATTTCCACTGCCTAAAGCTTCATGATTTTCTCCAAGGAATAGATAGGAGATGTCAACTGGAACATTTTGTTCTCTTTGTAAGTGTTGAAGGTCAATACGTATAGGTCGATCGCTCTTTTCAAAATATGCAGTATTGATCAGAAGTTGCCCCTCAATTGTATCTGCCAAAGATAAGGTCATCCCTTTATCACTAAATATTTCACTTTGAGGAAGCTTAACTCTCATATCGATCGATGGGTAATCAAGAATTAATTCAATTGCTTTCGTACCCTTAGGCGGGTAGACCATGACGTGATCTGCTTCAATATCAATATTCAATGGAGAGCCTTGACTGGATTGCAACTTAGCAATCAACTTACCTGATGCTTTAGTCTTGTCCCACTGCCACATTCTTACAAAAGCCATTCCATCTCGAGTATCAAATACATTATCTGGAGCAGGTTTAAAATATGGAGCATTCCCAGTGACTGGACCTAGTTCTTTGTTTAGGTCGGTATTGCTCCAAGCATCTGTAAAAGTCGCTAGATCCGTTGCATCAATTGCAGCATCATTATTGTAATCTGATAACGTACTTACGGTATAGTTGTATTGCAGTGCAGAATTAGTATTCCCGGCGGAATCAGTTACTGAAAGAGCAATCGAAATTTGATCCATGCTAGTAAATGGTGGTGTAAAGGATACGGTAATCGTATTGTTTGTTTTTTCATCTATGGGGTTAATGCTTCCTAAATTACCCTGTGCAGAAGTGACCTGTATAGCATGAGATTGAACCGACTCCGTCATTATAAAATCAATTGAAATTGGATCAAAGATTGATAAAGGTGTGCTTTCTTGATGAGAGCTTGAGGCTAATATTGGTAAATCTGTATCAATCTTGAAACCATCTGATGAAACTCCTTCAGATGTATTTCCTAGTTGATCACTTGCTCGTACGCTGATATAGTAATTGACTCCAATATTCAATGTAAGGTCCGTGAATGTATGTGAGGAGTCTTCCCCAGAGTCTACCCAATCTTGTATCTCAGTCCCACCAATGCTTGTTCCTAAAGCTACCTCATATTTAGCAATACCATTAAAATCGCGAAATCCTTGCCAGTTAGCCTGGACAGAGGAGCTATCATTTAGCCAATCTGAGTCTTCTGAATCACCATCTGCGACAGTCCCATCAGAAGGCGGAATTAAATCTATAGTAATACCTGGCGCTAGAGTTGAAATTTCGTTACCAACTGAATCGATACCAATAATCGTTCCATAATAGGTGCTATCATTTAGCAAACTTAGGCCCTTTACCGTTACAGTTGTCAATGAACCGGTAGGAGTTCGACTTAAAATATTATTGCCACCCAGAGTCGTTCCAATCATTACATCGTAACTATTCATACCACTATGATCATCAGTAAATCCAGACCAATTATATGTGATTGAATCTGTACTTGATTGAAAGCTATTTAGAATTTGTGCAGTTCCTGCCTCAGGTATAGTATAGTCCATTTTAAAACCATCAGAAGATACAATGTCAGAAACATATCCTACTCGATCCGTGACACGAGCATTTGCAAAATATTCAGTATTCTCAAGTAGACCTTCTACAGGGAAAATGCCAATAGTATCTTGACCCAATTTCCAATTCATCACGTCCCTTCCGCCAGACGATGTTCCAAGAGAGTATTCAAAGGTTCCAATACCTGAATTTTCGGTAATATTTAAAACAATTTGTCCATCACTTTTTGACCCAAACCAATCAACATCATTATTATCACCATCTTTAACTGCATCAATCACTGGTTTTTGAGTATCAATAAATACACCATCAGATTTTAAAGTACCCATTAAAATACCACTCTTATTTTTAATGCGAACACTGGTATAGTAGGTAACGCTATTCTCTAAGCTTAAACCTGATACAGTAACTTGGGTTTTACTATCATTATTGGTCCAATCCGTTATATTATTATCAAGAGTATCACCAATGGCATATTCATAGGTATATGTATTTGTTGAATCATCCCGATAGGGATTCCAGCGTGCAGACAAAGTAGTTGTGATATTACTATAGTCAGATTCATTAATTAAAGAGAGCCCATCACTAATTCCAGTACTTGCTAATGTTTTTCCCGAGAATTCGCTTTCAATGGCACCGATATCCAATATAGACCCAAATGGATTAGGGCGTATTTTCCCATTGATATCTATTGTTGGAGCAGTATAGGTACGGTTTGTCGCTTCATGCGTGTAGGAAGGATTTGCCGCACTTAACAAACTAGAATTATCTGTTAAGTCAAAGTTACCCTTATCAAAGTCAATAAAGCCTACATCGCCTGACACATTTCCAGGATTAGACGCAAAAGTAAGAAGGTTAGAGCAATCACCACAGTAGCTATAATAAAGGTCATAATTGCTGGTAGGAATGGCAGCATCTATTTTCCCTATCAAAATAGAATTAATTATCATCGGTTTTACTAGTCCATTAGTATACATACTAAAAGTCGGTTGAGCCGTAGAAACAGTATCGATCATATTAATGTTTATGGAATTAAACTCTTCTGTTGAACCGATCAACTGATCGGATTTTCCAATATAGACATTTGTACCTTGATCCCCTGAAGTCAAGCGATTGCCAGAAATAAATGCATTTTGAATATTAAGTTCAGAGTCCCACTCAACTGATAAACCGCCCCCCTTTAGACTTGCTGAATTATCTTGAATCCATGCACGATCCATATTAACGGTAGAAGCAAAGAGATAGACACCACCTCCAGCACCCCCTGTAGATTGATTATTAGCAATCTTTACTTGGACTATAGATTGTTTTATGCTATTTCCAGGGAGACCCTCAATGGAGAGTCCACCTCCATTTTCAGTGGCTTGATTCCCATTAATATCAATCATTAATAGCTCAGGGTTAGCACCATTAAATACACGTATTCCACCACCTTTCCCGCTCACCGTATTATTAAATATTTTAATATCTGTAAATCGAGAATCGCAGGCCTCGCAGCTAATCCCGCCTCCACCAATATTGGCATAGTTATTATATATCTTCAAATTTCGAAGTCGAGGCTGGGAATTTTCAATACGTATTCCACCGCCACCCGTAATTGTGGTATAGCCCTTGGTCAAAGATAATCCGATCAATACCGCAGTAGAGTCTTCTCCAGAAATGAAAGTAGCCACACTACTGGATTCATCCCCATCTAAAATGGTGGAGTCAATATAGGCTGTATCTCCAGTTGTTATAAATAAAGAGCCAACCACAATTTTTTTACCACTAAAATTAATTCCTCCAGTATATGTACCAGGATAGACCAGNACNGTATCAATATCCTTNCTTATATCAATGGCGCTTTGNATATCAGAAAAATCACCTGTTTCATCGGTTTTTACAGTATAAACAGAGCCTTTNATNGGTGAAGCACTAGCCTCCAATGTTGGNATNCTAATATTTTGCGANCTATCAACGGCAGCGACTTTAAAATAGTATGTGGNNCCATTCGTAAGTGGTGTAATGAGCTTNTTNGATTGAGTTGGGNTATCTGTTGAATCCATCANCGTTNTCGGGTCNGAATTTGTATCATAGTAAACATAATACTTAGCNATATCGGCATCAGCACTCAANTTCCATGCTAAGGTCACTTTCCTNTCTCCAGGAATTGCCACNAANCCAGTAGGTTTTACAGGTAATTGTTTATCAGTTAACTGTGCAATATTATTGATTTGGGAAAAGAAATCCGCTTCATTNCCAGCNCGATCNTANACTGAACCTGGAGAAGGNCGGATGGTAAGTAATTCNCGACCACTTTGAATNCCNTCAGTTTTAATNCCTANAGTAAATGTGCTATCATTATCTTTGACAATTCCATCAGGGAAGGGAAGTGGTAAGCTTGCNGTNCCACCAGCAATTGAGAATANAAAGTCTGCAAAGGTTAGTTCTCCCAAACCAAAAGCAGTACTATATACNGGTTCACTNAGTTGAACCTGAACTGACAAATTACTTGCAGCTATCTGAACGCTCTTAATAATNGGNAGAGCNTTATCCTTTAAATTAATATTGCGNTTGACCTGCGTGGTNTTNGCAATATTATTTGCNGCATCAAAAATTGAATTTTCTACTGGAGAAACGGTNAGAACTTCAAAGCCATCTGGAANACCTGAAAGCGCAAGNCCTANTTTGTAGGTTTTNGANCTGTCAACGTATNCAATGCTNGTTGGTACTGCACTTGTTAGAGTTGCGGTGCCTCCATTNAGNGTAAANCTAAAATCATTTTTTTCTAGGGCACCTGTNCCTCCAGTTGTNTTATAGACNGGATTNCTAAATGCGATATTAACAGTTGAGTTATCATTTTCCATAACCACGCTAGCAAAAGTAGGTGCAGTTTGATCAATTAGATTNACTTGATCNACTGCCTGAATTGGACTTGCCACGTTGCCNAACGAATCGTAAACGGNGTTAAATTCAATCTGAATTTTNACNACTTCAAACCCATTGACTTTTCCGGTTAGATCCATTCCAAAAGTATAAACATCTCCNGAGCGAAAAATNGTGTCTGGTTTACTGCTATTTAGNACTGCTGAACCGCCAGTCAATGTAAGCGTAATATCTGAAGTATCAAGGACACCTGTGCCATTACTTGATGTAAAAGCAGGCTCATCAAAGGTTACAATTAATTTATCATTGTCATTGCTTGGACTGATTGAAAGTATAATAGGACCAGAGAGGTCTTTTAGTTTAGTTGTGTTGGTTGATTGAATTGAGGAGGCAACGTTTCCAGCATTATCATAGATTGAGCTTTCCTTCGGCCTAGCCGTAATTACTTCTTCACCAGTGCCAATACCGTTAATATCAATTCCCATTGTATAGGTGTTTCCACTTTTAGAAATACTGGTAGGAGCCTCACTTTTTAAAGTAGCTCTGCCGCCCGCCATCGTTAAGGTAAAGTCGGACACTTCCAAATTGCCATTGCCGTTACTGGTCTTAAAAACTGTTTCAGAAAAGGTGACATTAATACTACTATTATCATTGGCAGGCGTAACTGTAGAAATTGTCGGAGCTAATTTATCGATTAGGACTTTTGTATTGTTGCTTTGTGTAGTAGAAGCCACATTCCCAGCGGCATCATAAATTGCATTTTCAGCAGGAACTATTTTAAGTGTTTCACCACCCGTTGGAGTACCATTAATACCAACACCCAAAGTATATTTATTTCCGACTATCTCAATAGTCGTCGGGTTTGCTTGAGAAAGTGTTGCTCCCGTTCCGGATAAGGATAGTACAAAATCTAAGGAATCGAGAGCGCCTGACCCATCATTTTTACTAAATATTGCTTCTGAGAATGTAACCTCAACTTTACCATTATTATTCGCTAGGTCAATCCCACTAATAATTGGTGACGCTTTATCATTTAGATTATCAGTATTTCCAGTTTGCTCTGGCAAACTTAAGTTTCCTAGGGCATCATAAATAGAATTTGCAACTGGCGTGACTGCCAAGATCTCTGCTCCATCTGGCGTACCCGATAAATTAATTCCTAGCGTATAAACATTTCCTGTCTTTCCAATTGTGGTAGGAGTGGGGCTGACTAGTGTTGCGGTACCACCATTTAGTGTAAAGGCAAAATCAGTTTTTTCTAGATTTCCTTGNCCATTNCTAGCGTTAAATACATTTTCNGACATGGTCACATCGACCGTAGCGTTATTAGNCGCTACTGATATACTTTTAATTGTTGCAGGTGCCTTATCTTTCAAGTTGACGGTATTGTTGCTTTGCGTGGTNCTNGAAATATTATCNAGGGCATCGTAAATNGAATTNGCTGCAGGATTAANATGCAGAACCTCAGCTCCATCTGGNGTTCCGGTAATATTTAGACCTANGGTGTACACGTTACCACTTTTTGCGATACTTGTNGGGGTTGCACTACCTAACTTTGCGGTGCTATTAGTATNNGGAATAGATAAGACCCAATCTTCAACTGCTAAGGCTCCGCTATTGGGAGTGCCCGGATANGCAGTTTCAGCTAGAGTTACATCTATCGTAGCGTTATTACTGGNAATGACCACTCCAGTGATCGATGGTCCTAATTTATCATTAAGCGTTGCAGTATTGTTGCTCTGATTAGCTACCGTAATATTTCCCGCCAGATCAAAAATTGAGTTTGCGACCGGACTAACAGTGATTGTTTCGGCTCCACTACCTGGAGACGCCAATCCTATTCCAAGTGTATATACATTACCNCTTTTTGAAATGCTNGTGGGAGTTGCGCTTGATAGGGTAGCAGACCCACCTGAAATGGATAGTGCAAAATCGGAAGTTTCAAGATNGCCCGTACCGTTTGATACTGCGTAAACATCTTCATTAAATGTGATCGATATTGTCGAGTTATCACTTGCTAGACTNCGAGAGGTTATTGTNGGTGCGCTTTGATCTGANGCTCNCACATTNAATGTGCGCATAAAACCATCTGTTCCATTACCCTGACTGATAACGGCAAAGGTGTTTCCATCAATATCGGCGATTCGAGTAAATTTACCCTCCTGAGTCTCAAATTCATTNGTNGCTGCTACTGAAATCCCTGTACCGTTAGAGTTAATACTGATGGATTTAATGAAGCCATCGTAAGAGCTACCACCATCGGTATCATCCCCACCATAAACGAGCAGTAATGATTCATCGCCAATAGCTAATAGATCATTGTAAAAGCTGAATGTTGAATGTTCCACTGATTCGACTTCTGTAATAGTTGCTCCATCATTAGAAATCGTAAAACTAGAAAACCATCCATCATTCCCATCTGATGTATAAGCCAAAACATATTTGTCACCACCTAACTTGACCAGAGAGTTATACTTTCCATTAACATTATCATGTTTAACCTTATTAACATATTTATTNTTACTTCCGCTGGCTCCTGTAATTTCCCCGGATGAAGCATCGACATTAAAAGTTGCAATCCATCCTTCTGCACCCCCACTTGCACCTCCGTATGCCANTGCAAGNGTATTATCATCAACTTTCACCAGTGAATTGTAGGTCATATAAGAATTGGTACCACTTCCCTCTAAAAATTCTGTATCTTTACTGGTAATAGTGGTTCCATCATTAGAAATTGTGAAGGTTGTAATGACACCTCTATTACTAGCATCCTGATAGGCGATCACATATATGGTAGCGCTTAGCTTGACAAATGAATTATATAAACCGTCCCATGTTGAAGTACTAGAGCTAAATCGCCAGCGATCTTTTCTTTCTGAAACTGTGGTGCCATCAGCAGAGATATCAAAAGTACTAATGTAACCTCCATTTCCATAATCATGAAAGGCTAGCGCAAATGTGTTGGTATCAACTTGAACCCAGTTTCCTTGGTTATAGTCCCCCCACTCAAATCCCCATCGAGAGCTATTATTAATATTTATTTCAGATAAGGTCTCACCGTCAGCCGATATGTTGAATGCGGCCAAGTATCCATCACCATTACGATCATTGTTGTTGTACATGAAAGCTGCAATGTAGGTATCCGCATCTCGCTTGATAAGCGCAGAGCCTTGCATATATCCTGTTTCAAATTCAATGCTTTTTGCTAAACGAATTTTTTCGGCATTAAATGTTTTGGTATTATTGCTTTGCGAGGTAGCGGCAATATTACCTTTNGTATCATAAATCGCATTTTCAGCAGGGCTTACCGTAATCACTTCACTTCCATTAGGCAACCCAATATAGTTGATNCCTAAGGTATAGGCATTACTACTTTTGGATATACTAGTAGGTGTTGTACTACCAAGTGTGGCTACACCGCCTGCGATAGATAAAACAAAATCAGTAGTCTGTAAATCTCCGGACCCATTATATCCTGTCCCACTTGCGACTCTGCTTTTAAAGACGGCTTCGGAAAAAGTTGCCGTAATTGTCGAGTTATCACTTGCTAAAGATGTCGAAGAAATTGTGGGTAGAACCTTTTCAAAGATGGCAACCGTATTGTTACTTTGAGTGGTAGAGGAAGCCGTACCATTAATATCAAAGATTGAATTAGAAACAGGCAGCACCTTTAATGTTTCGCTGCCATTGGGGGTGTCTTCTAGTGTAAAGCCTAGCACATATTGGTTATTTCCTAAATCCTTAATGCTTGTAGGTGTTGCACTAGCAATGGTGGCGGCTCCACCAGTAATCGATAGGGCAAAATCACTTGTCGCTAACGCACCAGAACCATTATTTGCATTGTAGGCATCTTCATTCAACCATATGGTCAATTCACTATTGCTATAGTTTAGCGAATTATTTGTGATAGCTGGTCCTGCATTATCTGAAGTACCAATGTCATAGGTCTGGATGTNGCCATCGCTNTCTTTACCAGTGTATACAAGGGCAATCGTATTTTTATCAATACGTACAATATCGGGCCATTCACCATTATCAATATCCACTATATTCTGCCATTTCTTGGTAATGGTGTTACCATCAGAAGCAATCGTATACATTTCAATAAAACCATCTCCATTTTGACCTTTGTAGGCCAGCAGATATTCATTAGAGTTTAGCTTGAAAAGTTTATTCTGAGTGTTTTGGTCTTTTCCAGTATATTTATGTGTTTTTACTTCTGTGATCGTAGAACCATCAGTAGGGATCGTAAAGGTTTCAAGCACACCATAGTTTCCAGCTGTACCGCTTGCATCATAGGAATTACCGGCTTTCAAATATGTATCATGGTCCACTTGTACNAAGCTATGCCACCAACTGGCCTGGTTATCNGCAAANCGTGCATTGGCAACTTCAGTGATCGAGCTNCCATCAGGTGGAATTGTAAAGGTTTGAATTCTGCCATCGCTGCCATGTCCTCTGTAAGTCAGTATATAGGTATCGCTATCCCCACGGACGAGCGAATTAACATNACCTTCAGATGTATCATGTTCTTTTATCTCAGTCCTTGTAATCGATGACCCATCTGCAGCTACTTTAAATGTCGCAATATATCCATCATTGCTATTACCTGTCCAAGCTGCAACCAGGGTAGAGTCGGTAGACTTAACTGCTGAAATCCATATCGAATAATTAGTATCATATTCCAAGGCTGCGCTGAGTCCTCCAATAGTCTGGCCATCATTAGATATATTGAATACTTTTGCATATCCATCATTACTTTCACCGGACCAAAATAGCACATATTTTGTTCCTGTGAGATGTACCAACTGATTATACTCTGAATTGTTGTCAGTATGTTCTTCCACAGCGATGTAGCTACTGTTGGTTATTGCACCCGCATCACTAATGGAGATAGTTTGTATAATTCCCTTATTATTTGCTCCTTCATAGGCAATGGCATACACATTTCCTGATATATGGATCATCGAGTTGTAAGTAGCATTGTCGCCGTTATGCTCAAAATTTGTTATAGGATTCATAAAAGAAGCATTGAGGCTCACACTGTTATTGGATTGAGATGTTGCGACTAGCGTACCTTCATAACTCCACAAAGAATTTGCAACTGGGGTAATGGTAACCGTTTCATTACCATCTGCTACACCAGCCGTGGCAAAGGTAAAGTCAAATAATGGTCCACTTCCTCCTGAAATAGAGGTCGGCGTGCTACTCGTCAATGTAGAAGTTCCACCTGATAACGATATTGTAAAATCTGACACTTCTGGAAGTCCACTTCCACTATTGGTATTGAATAACGGTTTTAAGAATTTTACAGAAATTTTTGTATTATAAGCATCAACCGATGTAGATAAAATAATTGGGTTTCCAGTAGGCTTTAAATAGGCTTCATTACTTATCTGCGAGATGGAGGCTTCGTTATTTGAAGCATCATAGATACTGTTGTCAACCGGTGAGACTTTAATTTTTTCATACCCAGAAGCTTGCCCAGAAAGATTCATCCCCAATGTGTAGACATTTCCACTGATCGATATTGAGGTTGGTGTTGCTGATCCTAGTGTCGCATTTCCACCTGAAATTGTTAACGCAAAATCCTCTTTTTCAAGTGCTCCNNTNGCTCCNGTNGNNCNNTATNCAGGTTCATTAAAAGTNACCGCAATNGTACTNTTNTTATNCGCGATACTGACTGTAGAAATTCGGGGATTCGTACTGGTCGCAATCTGTGAATATTCAAAAGTTCTTAGCTGGCCATCAGATGAGCCATCCTGATAGGATAGGGCATATGTATCGAAGTCGACCAGCTCTAGTGAATTCCATATTGCATAATTAGTATCATGCTCAAGGATTGAAGCTTCCGTGATCGAAGATCCATCATCTGGTATGATAAATGTCTTAAGATATCCATCCGTACCAGACCCAGTATAGGCAAGAAGAAACTTGTTGGAATCAATTTTCTTTAGTGAGTTATGTATGCCTTCATTTGTATCATGCTCNAGTGTGGCTACTTCCNNAATCGANGACCCATCGGCTGAGATCGTAAATGTAGAAATTTGNCCATCATTACCAGAGGTCGCATAAGCAAGNACATAAGTATCNGCNTCAAGNTTGACAAAAGAGTTATAACGCCCATCANCNNTATCATGNTCTATNTCATTTACTTCNGTAATTGAAGAACCNTCNACNGGAATGGTGAAGGTCGTAATATAACCATCAGCACCAGGACCTTCTCTAGCAAGGGCAAAGTGAGTGGCGTCAAGTTGCACCCATGAATGATAATATGTAGCGTTATCATTATCATATCTTAACTCTGAAACTTGAGTGATATTTCCGCCATTAACTGTAAACGTTTTAACCCACGCACCCCAAGCATTATAGCTTACAGGGCCATCGTTTCGACCTTTATACGCTAGTGCATACGTATCATCATCTATCTTGATGAGCGCATGATAAGGGTCACTATTTGTGTAGGTGTCATGTAAATATTGGCCCAATTCAACAAGCGATGTACCATCATTCTTGACTTGAAATACTGATAGCCACTGCCCATATGTATTACTGACATTTGTACCATCAAATTTTTTCCCTGTATTTCTTCCGTAGTAAGCAAACAAATAAGTATTTTCCGATATCTTAATTAGTGAAGGATAATTAATATTTTCCTTCGTTCCCCATTCATTGGAATTGATAACTTCAGTAATTGATGAACCATCAGCATTAATCGTGAAGGTGCTGAAATAACCATCAGTACCATGGCCAGAATAATGTAGCAGGTAGGAGTCATGATCCATCTGAATCAATTGGTTGTACTGCGAAGAGCTAGTTTCATACTCTAGTGTTGTTTTTGTTTGTAATCGAGTATCGTATAGATTAACAGTATTATTATTTTGTGATGTAGATGAAACATTCCCAGTGGCATCATAGATTGAATTGGCAACAGGGGAGACGGTTAGAACTTCCTGCCCTGTAGCTGACCCTGATGTACTAAACGATAAAGTGTAACTATTNTCATTTTTCGATATGCTGGTAGGTGTAGAGCTATTTAATGTTGCCGAACCACCACTGATCGCTAGCGAAAAGTCTGTTGTTTCTAAGTTGCCACTACCNCCATTCGTATTAAATGCAGGTCCATCAAAGGTTACAGTTACCTGTGTATTNGTNTTATTAATTGATGTACCAGTGATATAAGGACCATTCTGATCNGNAAGTGGAGNGATAATCATTGCGGCTTCAGACATGGCAGTACCNCTACTATTGTAAATACTGGATCCATTTGCAGGTTTGATCGCAATGGTTTCAATTCCTACTGGAACCCCTGTTACATTTAAAAACATACGGATAACTGTTTCACCGCCTGATAATGCANTNGCGCTACCTTCAGAAGCATTATTATTTTTCTTAATGCTNCTGATTGTAGTGTTTGTAGCTACACCTGAGTTTCGTCCAAATATGAGAGTAAAATCATTTGCTTGCAGGGCGCCACTTCCCCCATTTGTGTTGTATGCTCCAGCAGTTAATGTCAGATCAGCATAGGTATTATTAGATGCAACGCTTAAAGACTCAAAACAGAAACCAGAACAATAGGTAATAATAACTTTTCCATCACCTTCGTTTGCGCCAGCTGAATTATTAATATTGCCAGCTGAAGAAATCATGTAGGAACCTGCACCACCACCATTTCCAGAATGGCTCCAGTTACCACCACCACCACCAGAATAGCCACCTGCACCGCCACCACCCGCATAAGTTCCACCGCCACCACCAAATCCGCCATCCGTACCATCGTAGGATTTCTCACCACCTTGAGCTGGTTTACTACTATCAGAAAATCTATATCCACCATAAGATGTACAGCATGCATTGCCNCCATTACTAATCCAGCCTGCACCACCAGCACCATAACTAGAACCTTGAGTACCACCATTACCATTTGNACCTCCAGCCCCTCCACCNTTGACACTAGAAGAAGTTCCTCCATTTAGGCCACTTGTCCCAGTTTGNCCATGGCTNGTNTACGAATAGTCACCTGCACCACCACCACCACCTGCAGCCACAAGCAATACTGTACCACTTTTTTTGACAACAAAGGATCCACCACCNCCACCAGCTCCTCGATAATTTAAGGGGTTTTCAACTCCTTTTTGCCCNACAACGATCTGCAAAACATCATCTTCACTTAAGGTAATATCACCTTTCATTCGAGCACCTTTACCTCCATTATGCCAGTTGGAGGTACCATACAAATATGAACGCCCACCTTGAGCGCCAAAAACTTCGATGGTGTANACGCCATTTGCTGGGACTGTCCACTCCTGAATACCTTGAGTATTAATAGTAACTTTTTGATACAATGTGTTTCCTGAGGTATAGGTATTATTTATTTGAGTTTGAGTAGGACCTAACCTACCAGTGGCACCAGCAGGAGTGAATGTTACTGTAGTCTGAGTAAACGCAGTNGCAGNNATTAANAATAANATAAANAANCCCNTAAAACTCNTNAGGAATTTTTGNATAGANAANAANTCTATCGTAGTGTGATCACGANTCNGGCCANNTNTCAGTTTAANTANTANTTTACTTCTTTAAANGTCTATTGNACTTCGACCGAANCTNNNCCCAAATANTTGATCACTATTGGAATATCATCNGGGTCNACNAANTCTGATTCACTNGTTANCTCAATCNNTGANACACCATCAGTCTGNGATGNAGTGGTCTGTTTNGTNGTNAAATTAATTTGNGCTACTGTGCCCGANCCATCTCTTGTCACNTCATTGCCAAGGAAGAAATAATAGATATCNAATGTTCCTGTNGCTGTCTGAGGGTTAGTCGGNTTAGTAAANAACATTGGACTNAACTGACCATCATTTAAAAAATCNCCAGGACTNACATTAGAGACACCAAGTGTCGAATTATCATAGGTGATCTGAGCATGAATTCCACTTACGCCAGTTACTTGAACGGCGTAAACTTTAAACACAGCTGTACCACCAACAGTGGTTTCATTTGACTCTGGGCTAAATACTAGAGCTGGGACTTCCGTATCTTCAACATCCAATGGATTTTCGTAAGACAGATTTGCCACAATATCACAGCCCATGAATAGAAAGATAAAAACTGGGGTAATTATTTTAATCAAGCGCAATGGAAAACCTCAATTGTGGTTGGTTAAGCACTGGATTATAAACCAGGTCA
>PAOV01000037.1 GCA_002708145.1 Chloroflexota bacterium | reverse complement strand
ATTCATAAATTAGATAAAAAAGGAAATTTAATTAAATCATGGGGTAGGCCAGGGACAGATCCCGGTGAATTTAATCTACCACATAATTTAGCATTAATTGATGATGAAGAAATTATTGTATGCGATAGAGAAAGTAATAGAATTCAAATTTTTGATACTGAAGGAAACTTCTTAAGACAATGGTTTGTCCATAAAGCAGTTGCTGTAGAAGTTGTTGGTAAAGGTGAAAATGTAAGAATATTTATAGCAGAACAAGGCCCAACAACAGGATCTCCGCAAAGAGGTGTTGACAATATAGGAAATAGAATTGGAATTTATGATAGATATGGAAAAAGAATAAATCGTATTGGATCTGAGAAATTTGGTGAACATCCTGATGGCTTCTTATGGCCTCACAGTCTAGCAATAGACAGCTATGGAAGTATATACATTGCTGAAGTTTCTTATGTTGAATGGGGAAAATATCAAAATCCAAAAAAAGAAATGATTTCACTAAGAAAATGGATAGTAACTTAGACGATTTGGTGTAGAATCTAACAAAATTAAGGAACTGAAAAATGAAACCAATAACAATAAAAAATGTAAAAACAATATTAACTGAACCAGACAATATAAGATTAGTTATTGTAAAAATTGAAACATCTGAACCAGGTTTATATGGCGTTGGTTGTGCAACTTTTACCCAAAGACCAACAGCAGTTGCTGCAGCTATAGAGGATTACTTAAAGCCATTTATATTAGGTAAAAATGTAGCAGATATTGAGGATATATGGCAATCATCTTATGTGTCTTCCTACTGGAGAAATGGGCCAGTATTAAATAATGCATTATCAGGTGTAGATCAAGCATTATGGGATATCAAAGGCAAGATGGCAAATATGCCTGTATACGACTTACTTGGTGGAAGAGCAAGAGAGGCCGCTCCGGTTTATGTTCATGCATCAGGTAATTCTGTAGAAGAGGTTGGAGACCGTGTTGAAAGTTTCATTGAAAAAGGATTTCATCATATAAGAATTCAAATGGCAACACCAGGTTATGCAACATATGGTAATGGCAAATCAAACATTCCTCAATCCGAACAAGCTGCACCTGACAAAAAAAATGTGCTCGATGGTCCTATTCCTACAGAAAGTTTTTTAAGAGAATATAAGGAAGGAAAAACATATACTCATCCAGGAGGTATTTTTGAACCAAAACCATATATGAGATCTGCACTTAGTTTGTTTGAATATATCAGAGAAAGATTTGGTTACGGTCTAGAAATTCTTCATGATGTACATGAAAGAATCCCTCCAATTTTAGGTGTGTGGTTTGCAAAGGAAGTTGAAAAGTATCAACTATTTTTCTTAGAAGATCTATTCAGCCCTGAAGACAATGAGTACTTTAAGATGGTCCGAAATCAAACATCAACTCCTATTGCTATGGGTGAACTTTGGAATAGCCCACATGAAATAATACCTATGATTAAGGATAGATTAATTGATTTTATAAGAATTCATATGTCTCAAGTTGGAGGAATAACACCAGCAAAAAAGATTACTGCAATGGGTGAATTATTTAATGTGAGAACAGCATGGCATGGTCCTGGCGACACTTCTCCAGTGGGGCATGCAGCTAATTTAATGTTAGATATAAATGCATATAATTTTGGTATACAAGAAGCTGCAATCCCAGGTGAAAGAACAAAAGAAATGTTTCCAGGTTTTCCAGAAATAAAAAATGGCATGATGTGGCCAAACGGTAAACCAGGACTAGGAATTGATATAGATGAAGAAATGGCGAAAAAATTTCCATTTAAAGAAAGAGAGTTTGGTGGAGCTTGGGACACTGTTAGAAGAGCTGATGGCTCGATGGTAAAACCATAAATTTTTATGAGTCTAGACAAAAATAACATCTCAAAGGTACCTAAATTTACCTTTGCAGAAGATTTAAAAACTCAAAAAATTCAATTAAAATCTAATAAACTAGTTAAGCGTTTTTCTAAATCAAGAAAAGACTTTTCTCAAGATCTCTATAGACCAAACTATCATTATGTGAGCCCTGAAAGTACAATGAATGACCCTAATGGTTTATGTTTTTGGAATGGACTTTGGCATTTATTTTATCAGGGATATCCTCCAGAAGATTCTAGGCAACATTGGGGGCATGCTGTTAGTAAAAATTTAATTCACTGGAAAGATTTACCATATGCAATATATCCAAACCCTGAAAAAGCATGCTTCTCTGGATCAACACTTGTCGAAAAAGATAGAGTAATCGCAATGTATCATGGAACAGAAGAAGGAAATATGATTGCTACTTCAAAGGATCCATTATTACTTAATTGGGAAAAAATTACTGGTAAGTCTGTGATACCAATATCTCAACCTGATGGATCTTCCTGGCCATATAGAGTATTTGATCCATGCATTTGGAAAGATGATAATGTTTACTATGCTCTTTCTGGAGGAACATTACCTCATAAAAATTCAAAAAGAAGAACAAGGGCAAATTTTTTATTTGAATCAAAAGACTTAAAATCATGGAAATACTTGCATCCATTCATTGATGGTGATATTTTCACAATTATTGGTGATGATGGAGCTTGTCCATACTTCTGGCCAATAGGCGATAGATATATTCTTCTTTTTTTTAGTCATATGAGCGGNGGNCAAAGTTTAATTGGTGATTATGATAAAAAGAAAAAAAAATTTTTAGTAACATCACATCATAAATTTAATTTCGGTTCTGCTTTCCCTGGAGGTTTACATGCTCCTTCTGCTACACCAGATGGGAAAGGCGGAATTATTGCAATTTTCAATATGAATCCTGCAAAAGAAACTAAAGGTTGGGATCAAATTATGACTCTTCCTAGAAAAATAAATATTCTAGGCAAAAGCACTATTGAAAAAGATATGATTAAAATAGAACCAGCTGGTGATATAGAGTCTATTAGATATGATGAGATGAGCAAAAATAATATTTTATTATCAGCAAATGAAGAAGTTATTATTAAGGAAATTAATGGAAATAGTATTGAGATTATGGCTGAAATTGATATAAATTCTTCATCAATGATTGAACTTAATGTACTAAGGTCTCCTGATAAAAAAGAATTTACAAGGATATGTTTTTTTGCCAATAGAGGTTTTAGAAATTGGGAGAGATATGATAACTGGGATCAACAAAAAAGAATTGAAGCATCTGATAGCATTATATCGATAGACTCATCTCAATCATCTTTATCATCACACACAGTTTCAAGGCCCCCAGAAACCGCACCAGTGTATTTAAAACCTAAAGAAAATTTAGAGTTAAGAGTTTTTATAGATAAGAGTGTTTTAGAGGTTTTTGTAAATAAAAAACAAGCCCTTGCAATGAGAGTTTATCCTTCAAGAAAAGAGAGTACTGGTGTATCCTTCAAATCTCAGGGTGGAGAATCAAAAATTCTAAGACTTAAGACCTGGAAAATGAAAAATATATACTAAGTTATCCAAGGCTGTTTTCTAGGTTCATTGATATTTTGTAGTAATGCTGTGATATAACCATAACAATAAGCAAAAGCTGTACTTACAGGATCTTTTCCATTTATTAGTGGGACATGATCAGGCATTAACATATATTTATAACCTACTTCTTGATAAATATTTATGACCTCAACAAAATCTATACTTCCTTCGTCTGGAAAAACTTCCATAAAATCTAATTTTTTTCCTCTTATATTTCTAAAATGAACATTAAAAATTTTATCTCTTTTTCCAAACCATCGGATTATATCTATAATTTCTTTATTTGGATCATCAAGCATTTCAGTTATCGTGCCTTGGCAAAAATTAAGACCATGGAAAGGGTTTTCATGTAAATTAACAAATTTTTTCAAACCATCTGGTGTTCCTAAAACTCTATTTATACCCATAAATCCATCTGGTGTATATGGGTCATGTGGATGGCAAGCCAGCCTTACACCTGAAGATTCTGCTGTTGGAACAACTCTTTCTAGAAAGAAATTAATTCTTTCCCATATCTCTTCTTCCTTAACAACTCCNGCTATNCCTGGCNGTTTATCATGNTCAATTTTTGACCATCTGAAAGCAGAATTTTTAGAATTACCTCTTCCATATTCACTTTCAGATCTCGGTATACCTATTATATTCATATTATATTTCACAGATGGAATCCCAACTCTGCCGCACATCTCTATTATATTTTGTATAGACTCAATTTCTGTGTCACGTTGAGGACTTTTTCCAAGCATAATATTAGGAGAATCGGATTTTTCTAGGACTTGAGACGATAAAGGTATTTGAACCATATCTAATTCAATACCAAAAGAATTAACTTTTTCTTTATGAGATAANAAGTCATCTTCTGACCATAAATGAGGATTCCCTGAAGGATCAGAACAAATATTAAATACGCCTAATTGGGCCCATTGTTGAAAATCATCATCATTTCTAGCCTGCACTTGAGTTCCTAAATACANAANATAATCTCCTTAGTTATTTAATTTATTTATTGCATTTAACCATCCACTATATAAATTTTCTACCTCNGATTTATTCATTTTTGGCTCATATATCTTTGAATGTTNATATATTGATTGTAGTTGNTTTTCTGTTTTCCAAATTTTACTTCCTATNCCTGACATAAACGCAGCACCNAGGGCGGTAGATTCAATATTTTNAGACACTTCAACNGGCAAACCTAAAATATCAGCTTGAAATTGCATAAGAAAGTCATTTGTTGTTTGCCCTCCGTCTACTCTGATTGATGTTATAGAACTCTTAATACTAATATCTAAACTTTCAACTATATCCTTAACTTGGTATGCGGTTGATTCAAGAGCTGCTCTAATTATGTGATCAGAATGTGTTGAGAAACTCATTCCAGAAATTACTGCCTTTGTATTTGTGTTCCAATGTGGAGCACCTAGACCTGCAAACGAAGGTACAAAATATAATTCTCCCAAAGAATCTAGAGATTTAGATATATCTGAAGAAATATCTAAATTACTAATTATTCCTAAGTTATCTCTAAGCCAAGACATTGTCGATCCACTACTCAATATCGATCCTTCTAAAGCATAATTCTTACTACTAAAATAATTATAGGCTAAAGTTCTTAATAGACCACCAGGATTATTTGATATTATGCGACTCCCAGAATTTACCATTAAAAAAGCGCCTGTGCCATAAGTACACTTAATTTGGCTTTTTTTGAAACAGGCTTGACCATAAAGCGAAGCGCTTTGATCACCTGCAACACCAGTGATAGGTATTTCTTTCGTAAAAATGTTTTTTGAAGTTAATCCAAACTCTCCAATAGATGGTTTAATTTCAGGCAAAATATTTATTGGAATATTAAATTTTTTTAATAAATAATCATCCCATTCAAGATCATGTATATTCATTAACATAGTCCTAGAAGCGTTNGTTGAATCAATAAAATGATTTTTTTCAGATGAAATNTTCCAGATAATCCATGAATCAACTGTGCCNAAAAGNAGTTCATCGTTTTCTGCTCTCTTTTGACCATCAGGTATATTNTCCAAAATCCACCTTATTTTTGTAGAGCTAAAATATGGATCAATAACCAATCCTGTTATTTTCTTTATGTCGTCTGATAAGCCTCTATGAAACATATTTATGCATAAATCTGAAGTTCTGTTATCTTGCCAAACTATAGCATTATAAACAGGCTTACCTGAATTTTTATCCCATATTATTGTAGTTTCTCTTTGATTAGCAATNCCTATAGATGTTATTTCNTCNATACCTAATTTCGATTTTCTAAGTGCCTCTTTANATAAAGACACAACTGAATTTATTATCTCATTAGGATCTTGCTCAACCCACCCAGAATGAGGATATATTTGCTTTAAATTTTTACTTGCTTTAGACAAAATTTTTCCTTCAGAATTAAATATTATTACTCTCGTAGATGTTGTACCTTGGTCTATAGATAAAATATTTTGAGACATACTTTGTTACTATTCTGAAAGTTATATAATTTGTATATTATATTTTATTCATTATACTTAATAATAAAAATAAATCTAAATTATTTATGGCTGATNNAAATTCAAAAAAATATAACCAACCTNATATAAATGGAAGATATGGTGAATACGGTGGAAGATTTGTACCNGAGACATTAATGTCTGCCTTATATGAACTTGATAAAGCATATGAAGATGCATCAAATAATAAAGATTTTTGGGATGAATTTANCGATNTATCTTCNAATTACGTTGGAAGACCCACTCCATTATATTTTGCAAAAAATCTTTCAAAAAAACTTANCGGTCCTGAAATATATATTAAGCGNGAAGATTTAACTCATACTGGTGCTCACAAAATTAATAATGCTATTGGGCAAGCATTACTTGCAAAAAAACTTGGTAAAAAAAGAATAATTGCTGAAACTGGTGCTGGNCAGCATGGCGTTGCTACAGCAACTNTTTGCGCACANATGGATTTAGAATGCATTATATACATGGGTGAAGAAGATATTAAACGTCAATCCCAAAACGTATANAGAATGAATGAATTAGGTGCAAAAATCGAATCAGTTAAAAATGGAAGTAGAACTCTTAAGGATGCAATTAATGAAGCAATTAGAGATTGGGTAAGTAACGTGGAAACAACTCATTACATAATAGGAAGTGTAGTTGGTCCCCATCCATATCCAAAAATAGTTCGGGATTTTCAAGCAATTATTGGATGTGAATCTAGAGAACAATTTCTAAAAGTTACTGGTGCATTGCCAAATTACGTTATAGCATGTGTTGGCGGAGGCTCTAATGCTATGGGAATATTCTCAGGTTTTATAGATGATCAAAGTGTAAAATTAATTGGAGTAGAAGCTGCTGGAGAAGGACTAAGTAAAAAACATGCAGCAACAATGTCCAAAGGTAAACCAGGAGTGTTACACGGCTCACTAAGTTATCTATTACAAGATGAATATGGGCAAGTTAATGAGGCACATAGTATTTCCGCAGGATTAGACTATCCAGGAGTAGGTCCAGAACATAGTTATTTGAAAGATATTGAAAGAGCACAATATGTATCTGCTACTGATAGTGAAGCACTCAAAGGCTTTAGTATGCTAAGT
Source organism: Chloroflexota bacterium (assembly GCA_002708145.1). Classification (GTDB taxonomy): domain Bacteria; phylum Chloroflexota; class Dehalococcoidia; order Lucifugimonadales; family Lucifugimonadaceae. Next base: position 20,262 of record PAOV01000037.1, on the reverse strand, counting down.
AAAACGGAAGGAATTATACCTGCTCTAGAACCAGCTCATGCATTGGGCTACATAATGGATTGGGCTCCAAAAATTTCTAAAAATGAAAAAGTTTTGTTCTTACTCAGCGGCCGTGGAGATAAAGATCTAAATACTGTAGCAGAAGCTTCTGGATTTAAGATTTAATTACTTAAAAGTTTTTATGTAAGCTATAATATCTTCTATATCTTTTCTACTTTCATTTTTATAAATATTAGGCATTAAGTTCTTATAACCTTCAAGAATATACTCATCTGGATATAATATAGACCTAAGTATATAGTTATCACCTTTTTTATAGATATTCTTTAAACCAGGTCCAATAATTACATTGTCTTCTCTTGAATGACAATTACTACAAGTTAAGGTAATAAACTTTTTTTCTCCATTATTTATATCAAAATCATCATAATAAAATATAACCTCTTCATATTTTGGAGGATTATTTTTTATATAGTTTTCGTAATTTTCGTTTGCCTTAGAACACGAGACAAATAAAAATAAAAACATAATAGCCAATAATATTCGCATTATTGATATATATTTATTTAAGAATATATTCATATTTATATATATATTATAAAATCATAATAAAAAAATTTAAGTAATTAAAGTATTTCAATGAAACAAAAACTAAATAAATCGAAAGGGCCTTTATCTAATCTAACTATTATTGAATTTGGAAATTATGTCGCAGGCCCGTGGGCGGGACAACTTCTAGCAGATATGGGGGCTACAGTTATTAAAATTGAGCCGTTATCTGGAGACCCTTGGAGGAAATCAAATGAGTTTAAACCTAATGAAAGTAAATCATTCATTTCAATAAATAGAGGAGTAAAAAGTTTTGCAATAAACCTAAAATCCATAGAAGGTCAAAAAATTCTTTCCAAGTTAATAAAAAATATTGATGGAGTAATATCAAACAACAGAATAGATACATCAAAAAAATTAAAAATTGATTATAAATCTCTAAAAAATATTAATTCCAAAATCATCTACGTAGAAATTACAGGTTATGGTTCAAAAGGTGATAAATCAAAAGATCCTGGATTTGATACTATTATGCAAGGATACACAGGTACAATATCTGGTGAAGGGAAAATTAATCATCGTGAAATTGGTCTAGTTCAGTCAACATCATTCATTGATTTTTCTACAGGGTACGCTGCCGTGAATGCTTTACTTGCAGGAATAATACAAAGAAGCATAAGCGGAAAAGGACAAAAAATATCCACAAGTCTTTTAGCAAATGCCCTTGGCATGCAATCAATGAGACTCATTGATGTGGAGAACTATCCTTCACCGACAAAAAAATGGTTTGATAATGAATATAAAAAACTAAAAAAAACAAAAACAAATTTCACTGATATATTAGATAGTTATAATGAAAAAGTAAGAGGTGATTTATTAAAAACATACTATAGGGTATATACAACTTTAGATGGAGCAATTACATTAGGTGCTCTAGCAGCCCATGCAAGAATCAGCGTAAATAAATTATTAAAAATTGAAGATGCGCGTCTAAAAGATATTACTAAAGTTTTTCCAAAAAAATATCATAAAAAAATTCAGAAACAATTACAAGAAAAATTTAATAAGCATACAACAAGTTATTGGTTAAAAAAGTTGAATCAAAATAATATACCTTGTGAATCTGTGCGTTTTATTGAAGAGCTATTAACTGACAAACAAGCTTTAATTAATAATAATGTTATTGAGCTTAAGCACCATACTGGAGAAAAAATTCTAACTACAGGACCAGTTTTAGATTTTAATTATAAAATTAAACAAAATAGTTCCCCCAAACTTGGTGAACATAGTAACGAAATATTATCTTTTCTGGGGTATAAACAAAGTACTATTAATAAATACATTAAAAATAAAATAGTTTCATGAATGATATAGCAAAAATAAATATTTCTTCAGAATCACTAAATAAGATATATATTCATGCTAGAAATGAATTTCCAAGTGAATGTTGCGGATGGATTTTGGGAGAAAAAAAATCTAATCTTGCATCAATAGTCAGGCAAGCTAAAAATCAATATTCTACAACTAATCACCCTACAAAAACTGATAGATCAAGTGAAAGTGCTTATGTAATTTCGGGTAAGGATTTAATTGAACTGAATGAAAGCTTTGAACAAGCCATTGTACCAAAAATTATTTACCATTCTCACCCTAATGGAAAAGCTTATTTTTCTGAAACAGATATAAATAATGCTATGAGTCCATGGGGTAATGAACCATCCTATCCTGTACAACAAATTGTTATTGGAATTAATGAAAAAGAAATAGTTGAAGCAAAACAATTTGCATGGGATTATAAAAGCAAAAAATTTATCGAAATTAATATATATGTAGGAAAAAAAATCTAACGTTCAGTTAATGTCCCACCATTTATATTTAATGCCTGCCCAGTAATATAACTTGCTTCTTTTTGACATAAAAAACCAATAAGTTCTCCAACTTCTTCATGAGAACCTGCCCTACCCAAAGGTATCTCTTGTATTCTTTTTTCCCAATTTGAATCTCTACCTAATACATCCATTCTTGCAGTATCTATAAGACCTGGACAAATTGTATTTACAGTTATATTATATTGAGCAACTTCTTTGGCCAAAGCTTGAGTAAAGCCATCTATTGCAAAGTTTGCTGCATTATATGCGCTTGTATTTGCTCTGCCAGACTTACCCATTACTGAAGAAATGTTAATTATTCTCCCACCATTTCCTTTTTTTATCATTTCTTTAGCAGTGTATTTTGAACAATAAAAAGTACCAAATAATTTCACATTTATCACATTTCTAAATAAACTATCCTGAAGGTTTATTACACTTACCCTATCCGCACCATTTGGTGCTGCAGCATTATTAACCAATATATCTATCTGACCATACTCTTTAATAACATTATTAATCATTTCTTTAACAGAATCTTCACTAGAAACATCTGTAATAAATGCTGTAGATTTTACTCCGAGCTTATTTATCTCATCTGCAGTTGAGTAAACATCTTTCCAGCCAATTTGTTTTTCATCATCAGGATAAGTGTTAGGATCTCTACCAGTACCTGTAACTACAACATTAATACCTTTATTTGCTAAGACTAATGCTGTAGATCTACCAATTCCTCTATATCTTCCAGCTCCAGTTACTATAGCAACTTTTGTTTTATTACTCAATATCTTATCTCATTTCTATTATTAGTATGTAAAATATAAATTATAATTTATATTAATAAAATGACAACCTTAATTTTTATAATACTTAAGCGAACAATGGCCCATATAAATCTTATTGGTGCAGTTATGGTTGGAATAATTCTTGCATCTACAATTATGTCAGGCTCTATAATATTTTTTGATTCTCTCAAAAATCTTTCTCTTCAACAAACTCTATCTTCTACTTCTAATGAAGACATAGATATTATTGTTGAAGCAAATGCTTCCCCAAGTAACTTTCAAGAACATAAAGAAATATTAGATAAAATCAACGAAACAATTATTGCTACTTGTGAAAACATCATAACTCAAAATGAATATTTTGCAAAAACAGGAACCTTTTTTTCAGATAAAAAAATTAAACTTTTACCTGCTTCAGAATGTCCTTGTGCATCTGTTTATTCTGTAAGAGATAATGAGATTATAGAGTGTAATTGTTCTAGAACAACGTTATTAAGTTTTTCAAATACTGATAAAAAAATATCAATCTTGCAAGGAAAATTACCATCAACTAAAACATTGTATTCTGAAAATAACATTCTGCAAATTGAAGCGATTATAGACGATAATACTTCTAAAAAATTAAATTTAAATATAGGAGATATATACAAATTAAAAACTCATTGGGAAGATGAAAATCAATATTTAGAAATAATAATATCAGGAGTGTATGAAAGAAAAAATACAAATGAGGATTATTGGAAAATAAATGACGAAGTTTTTCAAAATAAAATAACATCATTAGATTTTAGTTATTTTACAATCAATGAAGAAATAATTTCAAATAATTTACTAGATTACTTTTCAAAGATTAGGTTAGATTATGCTTGGTGGCTTGATGTTGAAAATAAAAAAATAAAAGCTAGCGATACATCAGAAATTTTATCCGGAATTAAAATAGCTGAAAATCAATTAAAGTCTGAATTAAACGGTTTCATAATAAGAACAGAATTGACAAAAACTATTGATAATTTTGAAAATGATTTATTTTTCAATAAAATCCCCATGCAGATTGTGATAATGATTATAGTGCTAGTCGCTATATACTACACAATTACTATTTCAAGTCTACTAGTTGATGCTCAAAAAAATGAAATTGGNATGCTNAGAACTAGGGGTGCTTCAACAAANCAGATTNTNTCCGTTTATATTTTTGAAGGATTANTACTAACATTTATAGCAACGTTNTTAGGACCAATAATTGCNGCTTTTATAATATCTATAATTGGACAAATCCCATTATATGAAAANNTAAATTATGGAAANAACTTACCAGTAAATATATCTAGTAATGCCTATTTTATGAGCTTTTTNGGAGGTTTATTAGGCTTACTTTCTGTGTTAGCACCTNCAATAAAAATTATAAATTTAGGATTATTTGCATCAAAAATTTCAACACTNCGACCCGGAAGATTTACTCTAATTCAAAAATATTATCTTGATGTAGGATTTATTTTGGTAGTAATGTTTTTATTANTNCAAATNAGTAAACANGGNTCNTTTATAANTNAAGATAGNNTAGNAGNNGAAACAAAAATAAATCAANTNATGTTAGCTACACCAGCNATATTTATAATNTGTTNNGGNTTAATTTTAGTNAGAATTTTNCCTGTAATGATGAAANTNNTNGGNATAATTNTAAACAAAAAACCTTTTTCNAGATTTGCNGCTCCNGAATTAATTTTGGGGATATGGCAAATGTCAAGAAANCCATCACATTATTCAAGATTATCTTTGCTGCTGATTCTAACAGCAGCCTTAGGAGTATTTGCATCAAGTTTTGAAGCATCGCTCAAGCAAAGTAATATTGATCAAGTTTTGTATAATAATGCAGGAGAAATAAAACTTGAATCAACTGAAATTCATAAAGAGAAATATTCAAAGACTATATTAAATGAATTATCAAAATCTGAGAATATCAATAATTTATCCCCCATTCTAAGAAAAAAAGCATCGGTTTCATCAAAATATTCAAATGATTATTTTGAACTAATAGGTTTAGATCCAACTAATGTTGAGGATATTATATTACTGAGACAGGATATAAAAGATGAAAATTTAGGTGAAAAATTTAGAAAAATAAATAATGTAGCAGAAAATGGAATAATATTACCAAAAGATAGTAGGTGGATTTCAGCAAAAATAAGACCACTAACAAAACTNCCNGATTCATATTTATTAGCGNGATTATCAGATGCTAATAATAATTTTTTCACAATACCATTAGGAAATTTATCTCCAAATTCNTNTGATNANTTTAGATTTCATTGCCCAGAAAACANTNAAAATGATTGGTGNAGGGTTGGTGTAAGTCTTCAGACTGCTATATCTAGTTTTAGAAGAAATTCACTCGTAGAATTTTTCCCAAAAGAACCCTTGAGTTTACATTCTTTAGGAATATTTTCGAATAGTTCCACAGAAGCTTCTGCTGTAGATATTTCTGATATAAGCGTAATTGATGACTCAGGAAAAATTACAACTATTATAGAAAATTTTAGTGGAGACTATAATTATATTTGGAGTACTATCAAACCTTCACAAGATTCTCTTGGTGACATGATATCAATAGAATCATACTTGAAAAAAGAAACTTTCTACCCTTTTCAGAATACAGAAGAAAAGTTTTTACGATTTAGATGGACTAATATTAAAGCAAGAGAATATAGAGGAATATGGTATGGAAAACACTTAGAAGAATTACCAGCAATAGCTGATAAAAAATTCCTTAGTAAATATAATTTACCAATAGGTGATTATAGAAACCCAACAAATGTTAATATTCTCGTAGACTCTAGCCCTATGAAGTTAAGAATTATAGATTCTATAGATTTATTTCCTACCGCAGGATATGAGCTAGATCCATTCATAATTGTTGACTATAAATCAATGATCAATCATATGAATATCAAAAAGCATGTAGGTAATATACANCCCAACGAATTTTGGATAAACTCAGATATGAATATACAAAATGAAATAGAAAAACCTGACTTTTTAGATAATTATATTTTGGATATAAATATACAAGAAGATGTTGATGAAATTTTAAAAACAATGGACATCAAAGCAGGATCATCAAAATATTATCTTGACGAAGAANTAAAAAAAGTCTCATTAAATCCATTAGTTATTGCAGGTTGGNAAGCTCTTCTTGGAGTTGCTTTTTTTTCAGTATTAATAATTAGTGCATTAGGATTTATAATTCATAGCAATTTTTCATTTAATCATAGAAAATATGAATTAGCATTGTTAAGAACAATCGGACTATCCATGAAGCAGCTAATAACCNTAATTTTATTTGAACAAATNATAATTATTGGACTATCATTAGGTCTTGGTATTTTTATGGGATTATCACTAGGGTCAACTATATTACCCTATTTAGCAAATTCAAGTGGTTCAGAAATATTATTACCCCCAATGGAAATCTTATTCAGATGGTCTGAATTTCGATTTATTTTTTTTCTTCTGCTTATAGTATTTATAATAGTAATTGGAATAATTATATTCTCTGTATTTAAAATGTCTTTACATAAAGTGATGAGAATAGGAGAATAAATATTATGAAAAATTATTATATTGAATGTACAAATCTTTTCAAAATATATAAAGCATCTGATTTAGAAGTTGTAGCACTTAGAGGTTTAGAATTATTTGTTAATAAAGGTGAAATAATTTCAATCATTGGATCTTCAGGAAGTGGTAAATCTACGTTACTAAATATTCTTGCAGGTTATGATTTTCCTTCTGCTGGTAAAGTAAATGTCGGAAATTATGATTTATTACAAATGTCTAATGAAGAAATAGTAAGATACAGAAGAAGTGAAGTAGGATTTATCTGGCAAGATACNAATAAAAATCTTTTTAATTACNTNTCAGCAATAGAAAATATCAAATTACCAATGGTAATTACNGGTAAAAATAAATATGAAATTAATGANAGNNCTNATNAGNTAATTGANCTAGTNGGNNTAGGTNANAGAAAAAATCATATGCCTTATGANNTATCTGGAGGNGANCAGCAAAGAATTGCAATNGCTGTAGCNNTAGCNAANAATCCNCCNTTAATNCTTGCAGATGANCCAACNGGNGAGCTTGATGATGAAACATCTCAAAATATANTAGATTTANTAAANCAACTAAATNANATGTTNAACACTACTATNNTAATAGTAACNCATGACCCTAATATATCNNANGANGTAANTAGAAGTATAACAATTAAAGANGGAAAGACTAGTTTAGAAACAAAAATAATAGATAATNANAAAAANGAATNTTTGCTNGTAGATTCAATTGGNTCNTTACAAATACCAAAAAATTTACTNGANAATAANAANATNNATAAAAGAGTAAGAATNTATGATGAAAANGGNAGNATAAAAATAGAGGCNGATNATGAANAANAANCTAATNCAAGCAAATAATTTATCNAGAAATTACANNCTNAANGGTGAAAAAATTCAAGCNNTAAAAAATATTAATCTAANTATTGACAATGGAGAGTTNCTTACANTNGTNGGNAGGTCAGGNTCAGGAAAAACNACNCTNCTAAATCTTTTNGCTGGATTAGATCANCCATCTGANGGAAATATTTTTTTNAANGGNNAAAANATTAATNATTATNANGAGAAAGAACAGATNAATTTCAGACGATTTGAAATAGGAGTTATATTTCAATCCTTTTCTTTACTACCACTATTATCAGCTTACGAGAATATAGAACTTCCAATGAGAATTTCTGGGATTACATCACGAGAAAGAAACAAAAGAACTATAAGTGCATTACAAATGATTGGATTAGAAAAAAGAGGAAACCATCGACCATATGAATTATCGGGTGGAGAACAACAAAGAATTTCGATAGCTAGAGCGGTAGCAATGCGTCCTAAACTTTTATTAGCAGATGAACCAACAGGTGAGCTAGATTCAGTAAATGCATTTTCAATATTCAGTTTGTTTAAGGATATGGTAGATGATCAAAATATGTCTATCATAGCAACTACTCATGACCGAACTTTATTAGATTTATCTGATAGAACAATAAATATTTCAGACGGTGAGATCATCACTTAATCAAGTTTGACTTACATAAAGAAGATAACTTTATTGCCTCAGATAAACTTTTATTCAAAATATTTATATGCCCCATTTTTCTACCTATTCTTGGTTGTTTCTTTCCATATAAATATAGTTTTGAACCAGAAATATTTAGAGCTTTTTTCCAATTTGGATTTTTATTTTTTATCCATATATCTCCAAGTATATTAAACATTACGACAGGAGATAATAATTGTGGCTTTGTTGAATCAAAACCTAACAAAATTTTTACTACTTGATCAAACTGAGATATATCACATGCATCAAGAGTATAATGACCTGAATTATGTGGCCTGGGAGCGATTTCATTTATAAAAATATCTTCACCAACAATAAACATTTCTATACAAATCAACCCAATTAATTCTATCTTTTTTACAATAATTTGTGCCAAATTATTTATTTTTTTTTCTAAATTTTTTGAGATTCTAGCTGGAACTATCGATTTATCTAAAATATGATTTAAGTGTATATTTTCCGATATAGGAAATGAGATAATTCTACCTGATAAGTCTCTTGAACAAATAATAGAAACTTCTTTACTAAAATTAATGAACTCTTCAACAATAATTTCTTTATTTTTTTCTAATATTTGAACATATGATGATGAAATTTGATCAAAATTTTTTATTATTTTTTGTCCTTTACCATCATAACCTTCAGTAGCTGTTTTTATTACTACTGGAAAATTATAAAGTTCAGAAAATTCTTCAATATCTTTCTCACTTTTTACTACTTTAAATTTAGCTATTGGTAATTTATTATTTTTAAAAAATTGTTTTTCATAAATTCTATTTTGAGAAATAGATAACACATTAGATGAAGGTAAAACTTTCTTAAATTTCTCTATATATTTAATAGAATCTAAATTAACATTTTCAAATTCATATGTAATTATGTCACAAGTATTAACTAACTGGTCGCATGCTTTAATATCATCATAATTAGCAATGATTTTCTGATCAGACACTGCAAAGGCAGGAGAATCTGGATTAGGATCTAAAATAGTAGTGTTTATACCCATTTCTTTAGCGGATATAGCAATCATTTTGCCTAATTGGCCACCACCAATAATACCTATATTTTTCATAGAGTTTCTTTCTATACATCTAGATTAATAGATTTGATTATTTTTTCAATATTTTTTCTTTTTTGTTGAATTTTTTCTTGAATTTTTTCATCCATTAAACCAATAATTTGAGCTGCTAAAATACCTGCATTTGCTGCACCTGGATTACCTATAGCAAGTGTAGCTACAGGGACACCTTTAGGCATTTGGACTATAGATAAAAGAGAGTCTATTCCGTTCAAGGATTTGGATTCTATAGGAACTCCTATAACAGGCAAAACTGTTTTTGCTGCAGTCATCCCTGGGAGATGAGCAGAACCTCCGGCACCAGCAATTATAACTTTTATTCCCCTTGATTTCGCTGATTCTGCATATTCAAACATTAAATCAGGAGTTCTATGCGCAGATATTACTTTTATCTCATATGGTATCGAAAATTCTTCTATGATTTCAATAGCATACTTCATTGTTGGTAAATCAGAATCACTACCCATAATTATTGATATCAAAGACTTATCCATTATTTAACTCCAAATAACTTATTATTTCAATATTTTACATCCGATAGATAACATATGCTTCCAAATTCATGATAAAAATAAATTAAATTATGCCAATATTCAATTATAAATCAGAAAAAATATTCTACGATACTTATGGTAGCGGCCCACTTCTAATATTACATCATGGATTTGGTTCCAATAGATTCTCTTGGATAAAATATGATTGGATTAACTCACTTGTTAATGAATTTAAGATTTTAATTTTTGATGCTATTGGACATGGAAAATCAAGTAAACCTGGAAACATTAATCATTATACTATTGAATCAAGAACAAAATTAACTGTTAGCCTAGCTAAAAATTTGAACTATGAAAAATTTGGGTTTTTGGGGTTTTCTTTGGGTGGAAGAGTAGGATATGAGCTTGCCTCAAAATATAGCAATCATCTAAACTTTTTAGTTATTGGAGGAATGCATGATAAACCTCCATCAATTAATAAAAATATCTATAAAAGAAATATTAAAATATTGAGAAGCAAGAAAGGGAAATTTGTTATGAAAGGTAACTATAATCGACCTCCCAACGATCCAATAGCTCTAGCTGCCTCTTACGAAGGTATGCTAATGTGGAAAGGAGTATCTAATGATGGAATTAAATATGATTTTCCGACTGCAATGTTTTGCGGAGAAAAAGATAAGTATTATAATGATATTAAGTTACTTTCAAAAGAAAAAAAACTTAAGTTCATAACCGTACCTGGAGCTAATCATTTGAGCTCTTTAAAATCTTCAAATAAAGTTTTTCTTCAGATAAATAACTTCATGATTGAGAATAAATACTAAGGAGAAAAAATGGAAAAAAAATGCATGATGGTAGTTACAGCCCATCCAGATGATGCTGATTTTGGATGTTCAGCAACAGTTGCTAAATTTTCAAGAGAAGGTTGGGATGTAGTCTATGTAATATGCACAGATGGTTCAAAGGGTACAGAAGATAGAACTATAAAACCAAAAGAACTATCTCATATAAGGTATGAAGAACAAAAAAATTCTGGAAAAGTTTTAGGGCTAAAAGATGTTGTATTCCTTAATTATCCAGATGGTTATCTTGAACCTTCATTAGATGTAAGAAAAGATATATCAAGACAAATCAGAATATGGAAACCAGAAATTCTTATAACTACTAGCCCAACAAGAGATCTAAATAATTCAACTTATTTAGGTCATCCTGATCATTTTGCCGCAGGGGAAGCAACTTTATCTGCTGTTTTCCCTTCTGCCAGAGATCACCTTACTTTTCCAGATTTATTTGACAAAGAAAATTTAGAACCTCACAAAGTTAGAGAAGTTTGGATAATGACTTACGGAGAAACTGCAGATTTTTGGAATCCAGTTAGTGAAATAGATGTGGATACTTCTATAGAAGCCTTATTAAAGCATGTAAGTCAGATTCCTGACCCTGAGGGAGCTGCGTCATGGATGAAAAAAAGAAGGCAAAATCTAGGTAATAATATAGACTCTGATTTCGCTGAGTCATTTAGAAGATTTATAATGAACTAAACTTCACCTAAGCTTTCATCTGATGTAGATGATGATAGATCACTACCATATTTCTCATTAACAATAGTTTTTAATTCAGCAAATTCATTTTGTATGCCTCGTAAAAGAATGCCTGCATCTGATGAATGTAAAATAAATCTTGCACCCAAATCAATTGCAACTTTTGATGCTTCTATAGTTTGCTGATGAATCATTGTTGGAACACCACGTTTATCTGCTTGAGTGATTACATGTTTCAGAGTATCAAGATAAACTGGATTGTCATTTTCATTGGGGATTCCCAAAGATGTAGTCATATCATTTGGCCCAATAAAAACTCCATCAATTTTTGCTGCATCAATCATATTACNAATATTTTCTGCGGCTGGTTTACTTTCAACTCCCATAATAAATATATGATCTTTATGAAGTTTTTCAAAATATTCTTTAGTTTTATCGCTTGGAAAGTCACCTGTATTTACATATTTCTCATAATATTCACCTTTTAATGGATGTGTTCGTAGCTTTCCTACACAATGTTTTACCTCATCAATATCCTCGCAGTAAGGTACTAATACTCCGTCAGCACCAGCATCCATTGCCATAGCTACATAGATTGGATCTGTGCTTGGTGTTCTTACTATTGCTGTAATATTTAAAGATTGAAACTGTTCTACTGTATTAGCTATCAATTCTCTATCTCTTGATCCGTGCTCTGAATCAATAACTACAAAATCTAAACCACAACCAGCATAGACTCTTTTCCATCTCATACCTGTCATACACCAAATCATATATCCAAAGACTGGCTTACCATCTTTTAGCCGTTGTTTTAATTCTGCTGGTTTCATTTTTCTTCTCCTAAACTATTATATTAATATATTTCTTAAATCATTTACATGTTCGATTTCAAAATCTGGTGTAGGTAAANCTTTTGGGTAAAGTCTTCCCATTTTTATCCAAGCCGTTTTCATACCTAATTGATTAGCACCTAGAATATCAGTGTATGCATTATCTCCTACAAAAATTATTTCATTATTCTTAAGATTTCTTAGTCCTAATTTCTCTTTACCAATTAAGTATATCTTAGAATCTGGTTTATCTTTTGCGTAAATTTTTGATGGCAAAACAAATGGTATCTTTTTAGATAATCCAGTAATCTCAATCTTTTTATATTGATAACTATTACCATTAGTGACTACACCCCAATTATATTGAGATTTATTTATCCAATCAATAAATTCCATAGCCCCAGGAATAATTTTCATATGCTTTATCATTGATTCAAAATAAAATTTGTAGTGATCCTGTTCATCACCTTTAACATCTGGCCATTTTGCTTTTATTTGCTTAAATGAATCTATAGGAACAGCAGTATTGTTTGGAGAGAGACTTAAGAAATAATCCATTGCTTGATTAAAATTCATAGAATTTTTAATGACTTCTTCTTGGTGATAATAGTCTTTATAAACTTCTTTATAAGCTGCNGCACGATCAATTAGTGTATCGTCTAAATCAAATAAAACTGCTCTAATATTTAACATTTACACATCCGCAACTGCATTATCTTCCAGATTCCAAGAACCTGAATATCTTTCATTATTTTTATCAGAATTAAATGGTTTCATAGCTAAAACCGACTCATCAATATCTGTGCCAAGCCCAGGAGTTTCAGGAAGTTCAAAAAACCCTTCTTTTATTACTAAAGGGGTAGTTTGGACTTTATCATGCCATGGCATATCTCTTGCAGTCTCAAGTATTAGGAAATTTGGAACAGTTGCACAAACATGTAAAGAGGCCGCAGTTGCTATAGGTCCATTGGGATTATGAGGTGCAAATTTAATATACTCAATTTCAGCCATTGACGCTATTCTTCTTATCTCTGATATTCCACCAGTGTGAGCAATATCTGGTTGAATAACATCAACTAATCTTCTATTTAATAATTCCTTAAATCCCCACCTAAAAAATAATCTTTCGCCTGTTGCAATATCTGTTCTATGTCCAACATTTCTTACTTGCTCTAAGGCGTTAATATTTTCTGGTGGCACAGGCTCTTCAAAAAAAAGCAGATTAAATTCTTCTATAGCGTCTATCTGTTTTATAGCAATAGAAGGCCTAACTCTCCCATGATTATCAATCATTATATCTATATCTGGACCAAGTTCTTTTCTCATACCCTTAATTTTTTCATGTAAATTTTCAGCCGCATCATTTTCGGACCATTTATTACCTTCACTTGCCGTCCACCCACCAGTCTTAAAAGCTGAAAAGCCTTCATCAACTAATTTTTTACCCCCCCTTATATCTGCTGCGTGAGTATAAGCCTTAACTCTATCTCTCACTGCACCACCAAGCATTTTATAAATCGGCATATTATTTACTTTTCCTGTAATATCCCAAAGTGCAATATCTATAGCCGCCATAGCAGAGCCCATTACAACTCCCCCTCTCCAAAATCCATGACGATACATTATCTGCCAATTTCTTTCAATTTGTGTTGGATCATTGCCTATTAATCTTTTTGCTAAAACTTTAATCCCAGCAGCTACCGATTCTTCATGCCTTTCCAAAGTTCCTTCTCCCCACCCATGAACGCCTTCATCAGTTTCAATTTTGCAAAACACCCAATCTCTTCCACCTGTTTCCATTAAAAATGTTTTAATATCTGTTATTTTCATAAATCTAACTTTTTCTCCCTAATATTTATAAAATCATAAATCATGAATTTAATCCTTAATTTTTCAACCTTAATATGGGTCAACTCTATACTCTTTTAGCACATCTTCATTTAAATCAAATCCTAATCCAGCCCTACTAGGCACTTCAATATTTCCATTTTCTAGTAAATTGATTTGCGGAACGAGTAAATCTGTAACTAAAGGTGTTTTTGGAAAAGCAACAGGAAATTCAAAGTATGGCATATTTGGGACAATAGCAGCAAGATGTAATTCTGCTGCTAAACCTATTACATGGCACCAGGTATGTGGAACGCATAGTGATCCAAATTTATATGCATTTTCTGCTATATATAATATTTCTTCTAATCCTCCAGCTCTTACTGAGCTTGGTTGAACTACATCTAGTCTCCCTATACTTAATAAATCACTAAATTCATGCCTGGTGGTAAATCCCCAATCCCCAGCGGCTATTCTAATATTCGTTGACTCAGCTAATTTTTTATAACCATAAATATTATCTGCAGGCAATGGCGCCTCTATAAAATATATATTAAACTCCTCTATATATTTTATTGTTTCTAGTGCTTGTCCTACATCAACCCATTTATTTTGAACATCGATCATTAAATCTCGATTCTCTCCCAAAATAGATCTTGCTCTCTTTATCACAGATACATCAGTTTCACGGTCTACATTAGCAAATTGACCTGGCCACTCTTCAATCTTTATAGCTTTAAAACCTTTTGAAATAGCAAAATTAATTCTTGATTCCATTTCTTCAAGATTGTTTCCTGGTGGGTAAACTGTAGCATAAGGTGTAACCTCTTTTTTTGCCTCAAAGATACCTGCAGATGTGGTAAAAGATTTCCATAAAAGCTCGTGTATAGGTTTTTTATAATATTTTCCTGTGATATCCCATAACGCTGTTTCAATAGCTCCTATTGCTCCAATTACCACTCCTCTTCTTCCAAATACTCCTGTTGAATTATACATTTTCTGCCATAATCTTTTAACTTGCGTTGGATCTTCATTTATCAATAAATTTTCTAATCCCAATGAAGATTTTATTATCGCATCAATAATAAGGCTTGGTGCTTCACATTGCCCTATACCCGTAATTCCATCATCTGTGAAAACTCTCACAACTGTTATATCATAACCTCCTGTTGATGAAGGAGCGCCATGTTTTGAATTTCCATATGTAGGATTCCAGGAAGTTACATTTCCATCTGCATTATCTCGAAGCGCAATAGTTTCTATATTTTTAATTTTCATAAGTTTAACTCTTCAGGTTTTATTATTATAAAACCATAAACTTTATAATTAATCTTTATTTTGTAACACTTATAATCTGAATAATAAATTTTTCATTTAATTAATTCAGATTTATCTTTATGAAATATTTTTTATCTTTGGATAAATGAGTAAAACCAAAAGTATAATTATAAAACAACCTATTGATAGTAAATAATAACCAACATTAACTCCCCAATTATCTGCCGCTATTCCTACTATCAAACCAAAAACAGGTGATAGAGCATTATCTAACAAAGTAATTGATAACATTCTTCCTCTTAATTTTTCTGGTGATATTTCAATAATCGTTAGAGAATTCGAAGACCTAAATATAGTTTGGCTTGATGCAATAATAATAATAAAAATGAATACCGTCCATTGCATATTTGAAACCCCAAAACCAAATAAGCCAGCTGCATATGTTGAAGACACAGCAAGCATTATTACTCCTTTTTTGTTTAATCTTTTTCTTGTAGCAATATAAAAGCCACCTAATAAACCACCAATAGCACCAGTAGACTGAATTAATCCTAATAACTTTACACCTTCACCAAATTTTTGCTCAACAAGTTGAGGGAGTAAAGTTTGATGGGCAAAACCTATAGATAATGGTCCTAATCCTAAAAAAACTAAAGCTAATACCAACCTATTATCTTTCATATATTTAAATCCTTCAAATAATTGATTAAGAGAATTACCTTGTTGTTTTTTTACACTAGATGTAGGTAGATTAATTCTAGATGTAAAAAATAAAACTAATAAATATGCAATAAAAGCACAAATATATGCAGCCCAAATATCAGTAGAATAGATCAAAATAGATACTAAAGCTGGGCCTAAAAACCTAGTACTATTGATAGCTATTGAATTTAAAGATAAAGCATTAGCTATATTTTTTGAATCAACTAAGGATGGAATAATAGCAGTCCTAGTAGGTTGATTCATAGACATACTAGCTCCTAACCCAAAAGAAATAAGGTAGACATGCCACATTTGTATATCTCCATAAAATAAAATAAGAAACATTAATAAATGCATCAACGCTGACCATGATTGTATAGACATTAATAATATTTTTTTATTAAACCTATCAGCAGCAACACCTCCAAATAAACCTAATACAAGCATAGGTAAGGCTCTAACAAGTAAAACAGAACCAACAGATGTTGATGATCCAGTTAATGTCCACACTAGCCAAGCTCTTGCTACCATGTCTGAATGCATTCCAATGGCTGATAAAACTTGTCCGAACCATAAATTTCTAAAGTTTTTATTACTTAAAGATCTGAAAGCAAAAAATAAATTTTTATCTTTTATCATGATGACTTGTTTTTTGTTTGTGCAATAGCCGAACCAATTATTACTAATATTGAACCAATATATAATTCTATTCCAATATTTTCACCAAGTATAATCCAACTTAATAAAACACCAAAAATAGGCTGGCTAAGAGATATAAAAATAACTCTAGATGGAAGATAAGTTCTTAGCAACCAATGTTGAGCCATAAAAGCAAATCCAGCGATAATTATTCCTGTATAGACAACTGAAATAATTATATTTTTTGTAAAAAAACTATTGGTTGGACTTTCAAAAATATAACTTCCAACAAAAAAAATTATTATCCCAAAAATTGCTTGAGAGGCAAGCATTTTATGCTGTTCAATCGTTTGCCCTACATTAGAAATAAATATTTGCCTGACAGCTAATAATATTGCACATATTAAGCATAAAAAATCACCTAAAATATAATCATAACTAGAATTTGAAAAATTATTTATAAAAACTACGATTATACCTGAATATGCTACTATTACTCCAATAATTCTATATCTTGTTAATTTGTCTCCTGGAACAACAAAATGAGCCACAATACCTGCCCACAATGGATATGTTGTAAAAATTAAAACAGCATGACTTGCAGGGGTATAACTTTGCCCTACATTTAGAAAAATTAATTGTATAGAAAATAATATACCTAGAGTAAATAAAGGTAGATATTCTCTATTTTTTATTCTAAATGATTTTTTAGTTAATAAAGAATAAATTAAAACAATTACAGCGCCAGCTACAAACCTCATCCAACCTAAACGTAGAGGAGATGTATCCAATAAACCTAATTTTGTACCTACTGGATTGCCCGACCATAATATTGCTAAAAATAAAGCTAATGACCCAGCTTTTTTATCAAGATTTTTTCTAGAATCTTTTTTCAAAAATAATCACTTAATCAAGCTGTCTCAAATATTGTCCAATCCAGTCATATTCGACATAATCAACGTAAGCATCCATAAGTGCTTTTGTAATAGGGCCTGGTATTTTCTTTGAATTAACTTCTCTTCCTTGGATTGTTCTTACTCCGCAAATACATAATGAGGTTGATGTAAGAAAAATTTCATCTGCAGTAAGAGCATCATATAGATCAATATCTTTTACTATTAAAGGAATATCTAATTTTTTTGCAAGTTCTATTGTTGTTTCCCTAGAAATCCCTCCCAAAACAAACTGCTCAGATGGAGTATATATAGTTCCATTTTTTACTGAAAAAAAGTTAGATCCAATTCCTTCAGTTATAAAACCTCTATTATCAAGTAAAATTGCCCATGCATCAGGATTTTGTGCTTTAGCTTCGAGGTCTCCCATTATAAGATTCAAGTAATTGTGAGTTTTAACTCTAGGGCTTAATGATTCAGTAGGGATTCTTCTTACTGAGGGAATAATTACATCCATTCCATCCTTATATAATTTAGCTCTTGGTTTAAGAGGTAAGGGCATACACTCAATAATTAAATTTGGGCCTCCATCTGTATCCCACATATCTCCTCCCACAAAATCAACTCCCCTAGATACTCTTTGACCAACCCAGTAGTCATCATTTTTATCTATTAATGGTAAGTTTGCATTTAATACATTCATAGTTTGATCAATCATTTCATTCTTGTTGATACCTGGATTTATTTTCACATAACTTAGAGAGTCATAAAATCTATCAATATGCTCTTCTAGTTTAAATATTTTATGGCCAAAAGTTCTTGTCAT
The DNA here is from genome assembly GCA_002708145.1 of Chloroflexota bacterium. GTDB lineage: Bacteria > Chloroflexota > Dehalococcoidia > Lucifugimonadales > Lucifugimonadaceae. Next base: position 1,795 of record PAOV01000037.1, on the reverse strand, counting down.
GTCAAAAACACCATCACCATATTTAAAACTTCTGTCTCTAAAAGGAATCATCACTTCAGATTCTGGAACTATTTTTCCATTGAAGTATGCTACCCTTTCATTACTATTTTTCATATTCACTATAACTCCTTTTTTAGGTATTACTAATAATTATTTTATTCTGTCCAAAAATCCCCATGCTTGTGAACAATTAATGGATCAATTTGTGCTCCTAAACCATATCCATCTGGAATCACGAACATATCTCCAATTATATTTTCATTAGGAAAAAGCACCTCTTTTCTCCAGTCTATTTCATATACCGCATGCTCTAGTGGTAAAGTATTATTAAATGCCAAAGTTGAATGAGCAGACGCAAGTAAAGATAAAGGACCAGACGGACAATGCATCGAAACAGATTTTTCTTTTTTTGACTCTAAGGTTTTTCCAATAAGAAAAGCTTCTATTGGGCCACCACAGAATTTAATATCTGGCATTACAACATCAAGAACATCATTATCTATCAATTTTTCAAAAAGGGATAATCCATAACCATGCTCTGCTCCAGCAATAGGAATTGTAGATTTTTCTTTTATTTTTCTTAAATCTGAAGAATATTCTATTGGATCAATAGGCTCTTCATACCAACCAACTCCTCTATCCGTTAATTCACGAAGAAGGTCAAATGCCGATTCATTATCAAATCTCGAGTGACAATCTATAAGTAAAGTTGAATCTCCTATTGATTCTATAATACTACTGATTCTACTAAGCCCAATTAAGGCTTCTTTTGGTAATCCAGGTACATCAAAGGGTGACTTACACTCATCAAATGGCGCGCACTTTAATGTCTTGAATCCTTGATCATTTACAAACTTAGCCATCCTTGAAAAAGATTCTGGAGATCTATCTAATACTTCTTGTAAAACAGGATTAAAGTTTTGTTTAGTTGTTTTATCTAGCAGTAAAGACCTATTTATATTTGCATATAACTGTACCTTATTACTCGAAATATTTTTTTCTCCAAATTTATATAATATATANTCNTACATCTTNAGTTTNNANTGCTTTGANAGCGCATCNGTAATTGCACANCGCAGTCCNCTTACAGCAGTAGCTAATAANTGATCAGATTCTATANNTTCTANNGATAAATTATTTTCNGTAATNACATCATAATCAGANTANACTTTTTTNCCTCTNAGATTATTAGCTAANTTNGCNACTATTGGNGAAACATTTCTTGATAGTTGCGTNTGNNTAATNTCNCCNTCACCNAAAATATTAGAATTNTCTGATATTTTTAGATGTGTCCATTCNGTATTAGAATTAACCACNATAGAGTTAAATTCTAGTGAGTTTATATTTATCCATACATCNTTCATAAATATTTAAGTTTGTTTTTTNTAANATACTAAGATATATTTAAGAAAAATTTAAGTAGCAAAATAATAAATAAGATGAAAATTAAAGAAATAAAAACACTTTCCGGCGATAGATACAATTATGTAAAAATCACTACAGATGAAAATATAGTAGGTTATGGAGAGATACATCCTGCCTCTGGGACCAGTGGAACACCTTTTGTTTCAATGGCAGGGGTAAAGTATTGTGAAGAGTATTTAATTAATAAAAATCCTTTAGAAATAGAAAAACATTGGCAACATATGTTTAGAAGGCAAATTTTTAGAGGTGGATCTGACATGATGGCTGCTATGGGTGCTATAGATATTGCTTTATGGGATATTAAGGGTAAGGCTTATAATAAACCTGTATACGAACTACTTGGAGGGAAAGTAAGAGACAAGGTAAGACT
>PAOV01000036.1 GCA_002708145.1 Chloroflexota bacterium | reverse complement strand
TAATAAAAAAAGTAAATAACATTATAGATAATGAAACTATAATTACAAAAATAGATAAAAAACGAACATTCATATTTTATCTACGTCTCCACCATTTCCATACACCATATAATCCTATGATTGTTGGCATAAGTAACCATCCTGACCATCTAATAAAGTCGCGCTCATTTTTAGTTAGAAACATCTGTCTATTAGAGTCAGTTTTTGATCGTATTGAGATTAACTCAAAGTCCTTAGCTAGGTAATTTATTGTATTTACAAAAAGATCAGAATTATTTGCTGATTCTAAATAGTTATTACTGAAAAAGTCTGTGTCACCAACCAAAACAATGCTCGAAGTTGAATTTTCAGACGATGAATATGCTCTATTTGGTAATTCTCCATTAATATCAACTATCACAGATAATGGTAACGGACCAGGCATTTCAGAATTAACATCAAATTCTATTAATTCTTTATCTAGCTCTGACCAGCTACTTATTGTTGAAGATGCCAGTATAGCTTGCTGTATAATTGGATTTTCATTATCATCAAGAGGTATTGTCTGTGGGTCAATAGACCAACCAAAATGTGTTGACCCTGGTAAATATAATACATCAAAATCATCTGTTATAGGATGAGGTGGTAGCTGGCTATTACTACTCTTTACTTGAACAAAAGTAGGATTAGGTGCAACAAAACTAGCTACATCAACAACTTCACCAACTCCAACAGAAACAGCAAATCTAGATAAATATTGTTTGAAACTCTCAGGTATTACATCAGGTTCAAGTGATAATAAAATACCCCCGCCAGTCCTTGTATATTGCAATAGTGCTTCTTTATCTATTGCAAGTAAGTCTTGGGTTGGATTAGCAAAAACAATTGCTGCTGGTCTATCTTCAGGTGAGCCAAAATTTAATACTGTTTGAAGTTCTTGTAATGTCCAATTATCAACGGCATAATTTTCTCTTAGTAATGATAAACCGGCTAGTCCAATGTTGTCAGGTGAAATTATATCCGTTACATCTCTCTCAGAATGACCAGTAATAAAAACGACAAGTTTTTGCTTCATTTGGTTTATTATCAAAATTGCTGTTACTAAATCTTGTTCAGTAAAAACATTTGGGCTAATATTTGGGTTTCCACCCTCAATAACTTCTGTTCTTAGGCTTTCAGTACCTTGAACAGCTAATGCAGGGAATTTCGAAACTCCTAAACTAATTGCATCATTTGGATTAAGCTCAGGGTCTAAAACCTCATAAGATAAATCGTAAATGCTTGATCTTCGCTTGAATTCACTTAGCATGTCTTCAGTGTCACGCCATGCTGCAGCCCCAGCTGAGGTGTCTCTCTCAAAAAAAGCTGTAATCTTAATTGGTTCTCTTATATTTTCAAGTGTGTTAACAACCTGTTCTTCAAGAAGAAATTGTTTTGTTGCAGTTGTATCAATTCTTAGCCAACCTGCAGGATTAGGTTTATTTGAAGATACGTATAGAGTGATATTTAAAATTATTGCAATTAATATAACAAAAATAAAAACAATTGCTGTATTTATTCCATATCTCCCTCGCCTCCCGAAAATAGCTTTTCTAACTGTAGCAAGTGAAATTAATCCATCTATTATAAGTAGGATTAAACCAATTGTACTAATTATTAAAGCGGGTCTTTCTAGGCCTCTTAAGAAAATCCAAATTAATATACCTAGTAATAAAGTTGTGACCCCAATTAAGGCCAGTGATTGCCTTAATGATTTATTATCCTTAGTCAAAAATTTAAGTAAAGATTGTTTATTTTTTGTAGTATCTGGTTTAGGTCTAACTTTTTGGTTTATTTCTTCAGGCATAATATTTTTATCTCCATCTTCTAGATTCAAGTACTAGGGTAGTTAAGACTAAAAATATGGCAGTTACTGAAATGTAATAAACTATATCTGTCATAGAAATAATTCCTCTTGCAAAATCTGCAAAATGTCCTCCTTCAGCAACACCAAAACTATCTAAATCAAAAACAGAGAAAGATGCTCCCAATTGAAAGCTATCTAACACTTTTGCTGCAGTTCCAGTAATTCTCTCACTAATAAAATCAATAATTGTTAAGCCAGTCAGGATACCTGAACCAACAACAAGTCCTACAATTTGGTTACTGCTCAATGCTGAAGAAAACAGTCCTACTGCAAGTGTGGCTGAAGCATATAATAGCAAACCAAATAAACCCGATAAAAGAGGGCCTATGTCTGGATCACCATAAACAAAAAGTACTAAAATAAAAAAGAATGAAAGTAAAATCATTATAAAAATCATAAATAATGCAGCAATAAATTTACCTACTATAATTTCAAATTCTCTTAGTGGAGAAGTAAGTAACAACTCTAAAGTTCCTAGCTTTTGTTCCTCTGCAATTAACCTCATAGTTAATGCTGGAGACATGAATATCATGAAAAATACTGCACCTGCTAAGTAGCCTCTAATAGAAGCTTCGGCAAAAGCGTCAGATACTGATGCAACAAAGAAAAATCCAGTGATTGCAAGAAATGCTGCAGCGACTACATAAGCCATAGGTGAAGCAAAGTAAGTTCGTATTTCTTTAAGGGCTATAATGGATATAAATTTCATTTTTCACCTAGTTCTTCTTCAGTTGTTAATTCTAAAAATATTTCTTCTAGGGTCATTGGTAAAGGAGTTAGATTTGTTAGGCCCCAACCATTATCAATAACAGTTTTTGAAATTAATTCTGATGCTTGAGAATTTGGTTTGGCATCAACAATGTATGATACCGAATTCTCTCTTTGAGATCTCTGGNTTTTAGAAGCTCTTTGATCAGATCTTGCATCAATGACAGTAGATAAATCTCTCATTTTAGAAATAAAATCATTGGAGTCATCATTCGTTATAGAAAGTTCAATTCTTTCAAAAGTTTGAAGTTTATCTGACAATGATTCGGGCTTGTCATCTGCTACAATTCTTCCATCATTAATCACTAAAACTCTTTTACAAATAGCACTGACTTCAGGAAGTATATGAGAACTTAATAACATAGTATGTTCTTGGCCTAGATCGCTAATTAGCTCTCTAGTNTCAACAACTTGAATGGGATCAATCCCTATAGTAGGTTCATCCATGATTAGTACTTCTGGATCGTGCAAAATTGCTTGAGCAATACCTGTTCTTTGCCTGTAACCCTTAGACAATCGGCCTACAAGTGTATTCCTATAGTCACCGAGTCTTACCATATCAATTACTTTTGGAAGCCTTTCTTTTACCCAATTTGAACTCATACCTCTTATTTCACCCATATATCTTAGGTAATCTGTCACTGTCATATCTAGGTATAAAGGAACGGTTTCTGGTAGATATCCAATATGCTTTCGAACTTCCAATGAGTGTGAAACAACATTGTAACCTCCAACTGTTACTTCCCCATTAGATGGGGGAGTGAAACCAGTAACAACTCGCATAGTTGTAGTTTTACCTGCTCCATTTGGTCCAAGAAAACCTATNATTTCTCCTTTTAGAACTTCAAAAGAGATATCAATGACCGCAGGATATGGGCCATAATTTTTGGACATGTGTTCAATTTTTATCAAAAAATCTAATCCTTGTGTGATAATTATCACTATATTTTATTATAATTAATATATAAGTGTTGTTATTACAATGTACTATTCTATCAATGTCTTGATAGATTTTAATGCAATTTTTTTTACAATATATAAAATATTTTAATATTTATGAGTCAATTTATAAAAGAAAATAACTATTTAGATCATGCTGCTACAACATATGTAAGACAGGAAGTACTTGAAAAAATGCTTCCTTTTTTTGCTGAGAAGTTTGGTAATCCTTCCAGTTTATATGATATTGCCCAGGAATCAAAAAATGCAATTGAAGAATCTAGAGAAATTTGTGCAGAGATATTAAATTGTAGTCCATCAGAAATTTATTTTACCAGTGGTGGTACTGAGTCTAATAATATGGCTATTAAAGGCTTGCTTAGTAGTAATAGCGTTGATTATAGAGTAATTTCTTCTTCAATTGAGCATCATGCTGTAATTCATCCAATTGAACAATTATCAAAAAGAGGTGTTGAAGTAGTTTTTATAGATGTTAACAAAAACGGTTTAATTAATTTAGAAAGTTTTAGAAAAAAAATTAATAAATCAACAAAATTAGTTAGTTTTATGTATGTCAATAATGAAATTGGAGTTGTTCAAGATTTAAGACTCATATCAAAAATCGTCAAGGAATTTCAGCAAGAAAATGATTGTGATATTATCTTCCACTCAGATGCTGTTCAGGCACCAGGTAAACTTTCTCTTGATACTGAAATTTTGGGTGTAGATCTCATGAGTATTTCTGGCCACAAAATTTATGCACCTAAAGGGATTGGATTACTTTACATCAGAAATGGTATTGAAGTTCATCCACTTATCAGTGGGGGAGGGCAAGAAAACCAAATGAGATCTGGTACAGAAAATGTTCCTTACATTGTTGCATTTGCAGAGGCACTTAGACTTTCAGATATTGAAAGGCACGAAAATGAAAGAAAAATGAAAAAATTATCTGATTTATTAATTTCCACACTTAATGATCGAATAACTGATTATAAACTCAATAGTTCAAGAGATAATTGTGTACCTGGAATTATTAATCTTAGTTTTCCTGGCTATGAAGGAGAATCAATAATTATTGGCCTGAATTTCAAAGGTATATATGTATCTAGTGGTAGCGCATGTAGCTCGGCATCTCTAGAACCTTCTCATGTTTTATCTTCCATGGGACTAACCAAAGAAGAATCATTGTCAAGTATAAGAGTTTCCTTAGGTAAATATAATAATGAAAATCACATATATGATTTTGTAAACGCATTAGAGGCGGTTTTGAGTCAACTTGCTTCTTATAAAAAATAAGAATTTTAGGTATTATAGTTAGATAATTACGAGGAAAATATGAATAACTACGATTTTAGTAATAAAATAAACGATGAAGATAAGGTTTTGTACGGAGAAAAGATTATTAAATCTTTGGCTTATTTGAAAGATAATGTATATGAATATGGGCCTAATTTAAAAGATTCTAATTTAATTTATCTTGTTGATAAAATCGAGACTCAATCATCAAATATACTAAGAATTTATTTTGAATTTAAGGATGAAAATAATACCAAATCTCAATCTGGCTTAGAGTATATAGATATAGACAATAATGATGTAATTCAAGTTAGAAGAATTATTAAAAAGCCCAAAGAAAATTTTCCATGGCCAATATTTACCTTAGCTGTTATATCTTTACTGTTTGCTGCTCTTTTTGTTTCTTATAGAGTTTACTGGATGGATACTGATGGAGACAACTTATATCTAGCTGGTCGATCATTATGGATAAGATCAGAGGAACCCGTAACACAGAAATATATAACATATATTGGTAACGATCTAAACGGAAATGAACAATATTGGGCAGTCTCCCCTCAACAGAGAGAAAATAATTTAATATTTGTAAAATTACAACTAATAAATTATGGAGCAGGGACCGTAAAAATTGTTGTAGATGAAAAAGCTTCAACTCTTTATGATGATAAGTCTGTGCAGTATAATCCCTTAAACCCTATAGAAAATGTTTATACTTCAGAAAAAAATGATGAATATATGGTAAAAGATTTTATACCTTTATGGGGCCCTGTACAATTAGATCCTCAAGAACAGATTACTGGGATGATGATTTTTGAAGTTCCTGCTTCAGCTAAGCCTGAGCAGTTGAAATGGGATGCCGGTGACCTAATAATGTTTACATATTAAAAAAGTTTTGATTGAAAAAAAATCTATAAATATAAAAAATAAAATTTCTCCTGGTAGGAAACAATATCTTACCCTAAAGGAACAGAATTCTGATTCTCTACTTCTGGTTAGAATGGGAGATTTTTATGAGGCTTTCGGTGAAGATGCAATTATATTATCAAAAATATTAGGTATAACCCTTACTTCTAGAGATTCTGGTGGAGGAGAAAAAACTGAATTATCTGGAATACCTTTTCATTCTATTGATAAATATCTTTCCAAGCTTGTTAATTCAGGGATAAAAATTGCTATAGCAGAACAGACTAGTGATCCAAAAAAAAGTAAAGGTTTAGTTTCTAGAGAAGTAACAAGAATTGTTACTGCTGGGACAGTAACTGATCCTGAATTGCTCGATAAATTTTCAAATAATTATCTACTTACTATTTCAAAAATTAATCAAGTATATGGATTGGCTTATCTAGATATATCTACAAGTGAATTCAAAGTTTTAGAACTTCCAAAAGAACAAGTGAATTCGGAAATATCTAAAATATCGCCTAGAGAAATTATAATTGATGACTCGATTATAAGAGAAGAAATTTCAGGTTTAGAGAAAAATAATTTTAGATTATCAACATATCCTAAATCAAACTTAGTAAACTCTAAAGAAAACATATTAAGGCATTTTAAGAAAGAATCTCTTGATGATTTAGGTTGCGGTGGTCTAAGCGCAGGAATTATTGCAATTTCAAATACTATTTCATATGTGGCAGATAATCAGATGGGAAACACTTCACAAATAACTTCTATTGAAGTCTATAAAGCAAGCAATTTTCTCCAATTAGATAAAAAAGCTATCGAGGATTTAGATCTTTTAGATAAAGAAAATTCAAATAAATCTTTATTCTCGATATTAAATTACACAAGCACTTCAATGGGTGCGAGAAATTTAAAATCTTGGATAATTAGACCATTAGTTGAAGTTGAAAATATTTTGAAAAGACAAGATATTATTGAATATTTTACGAAAAACTCAGAAACTATTATTGAATTAAAAAAAATATTATCCGATATACCCGACCTTGAAAGATTATCTAATAAAATAAGAGCGAAAAGTGTTAATCCTCGTGATTTAATTTCGATAAAAAATGGTATTAAAATCCTACCTGATATTCTAAAAATATTAAAAAATAATAAAATCGCCTCTAACTCTGTTATAGGTAAAATTGTTAAAATTGATGATTTGGTTTCCCTTATCGAAAAATCTATTCTAGATGACCCGGGGTTTATGGTAGGTGATGGAAGAGTCATTAGGGAAGGTTACAATAATGAATTTGACGATATCAGAAATATTTCTAATCATGCCAGAATATCCATAGCTAATCTAGAATCTAAATATAAAGAAAGAACTCGAATTAAAAACCTTAGAATTGGATATAATCGCGTTTTTGGTTATTTTATTGAGGTTTCTAATGCTAATAAAAAATATGTTCCTAGCGACTTTCAAGTTAGGCAAACATTAACTAATTCAGAAAGATATATTACAACTGAAATTAAGGATTTGGAATCTAAAATTTTAAATGCTAGGGAATTAATCTCAGAAATGGAGAAGGAAATATATTTAAAATTATGTGATGAAATAAGTTATTACACCAAAATAATCATGAGCAACGCTAATTCTATAGCTAATTTAGACTCAGTTATTTCTATGGCGATTGCTTCTAATAAAAATGAATGGTCAAGACCTATAGTTAATGATAGTCATGAAATAAAATTTATTGAATCTAGACATCCAATAGTTGAAGCTAGTATTGGTGTTAATATGTTCATTAGTAATGATATTATCTTGTCAAATGAAGAAGAACAAATAGCAATTATAACCGGCCCAAATATGTCAGGTAAGTCAACATATATAAGACAGGCAGCTATTCTGGTGATTCTCTCACAAATAGGATCTAATTTACCAGCAAATAAATCTATAGTAGGAATTGTTGACAAAATTTTTACTCGTGCTGGTTTGTCTGATGATATAGCTGGTGGTAACTCTACATTTATGATTGAGATGCTTGAGACAGCATCTATATTAAATCAATCTACAAATAGATCTTTAGCAATCCTTGATGAAATAGGTAGAGGTACATCAACATATGATGGCTTAGCTATTGCAACAGCAATAGTAGAATTTCTTCATAATACTCCTTCAATTTCTTGTAAAACATTATTTGCAACTCATTATCATGAAATGACTGGTATATCATCATATTTGCGTAGAGTTTATAATTTAAAAGTTCAAGTTTCAGAAAATATGGATGAAGTTATATTTCTCCATAAAATTATTAAAGGCTCAGCTAATAAATCTTATGGTGTACATGTAGCTAAGCTTGCTGGCATACCAGAAAATGTAATCACAAGGGCAAATAAAATTCTTCAATCCTTTGAAAATGATTCATCAAATAAACTAGGTAATGATCAACAATTAAGTATGAGTTTATTTGAGAATGGCAAAAAACAAATAACAGAAGAATTAATAAACCAAATAAATAATATAGATATTGAAAATATAACTCCTGTGGAAGCTATAAATAAATTGTATGATATAAAAAAATATATTAAAGATCAGGAGGAATAAATAAATGAAATTAGGTTATTTTAATATGCCCTTGCATCCTCCTGGATCTGATCATACTAAAACCTATCAACATGATATAGATCAAATTGTATTCCTCGATAAATTAGGATACGATGAGGCATGGATAGGTGAACACTTTACTGCTGAATGGGAGAATATTCCAGCTCCAGATATTTTTATTTCTTTTCTTTTTGCAATAACAAGTACTATTAAACTTGGTACAGGTGTTAATTGTTTGCCTAATCATAATCCTTTTGTTTTGGCGCATAGAATAGCTCAGATTGATCATATGTCTAAAGGAAGATTTTTATGGGGTATTGGGTCTGGGGGATTTATTGGAGATCTTAAATTATTTAGGCATGATAATGAATTAGGTACTAATAGAGAAATGACTAAGGAATCATTGGACTTGATTTTTCAGATATGGAAAGATCCCAAACCTGGAATTTATGAAAATAAATGGTGGTCTATAGAAATTCCTCAAGAAGATAATGAAATTGGACTAAGAACTCACCTAAAGCCTTTTCAAAAACCACATCCTCCAATAGGGGTTGCGGGGGTTTCACCTAACTCAGAGACATTGAAATTAGCAGGGATGAATGAATGGCTGCCGCTTAGTATAAACTTTGCTCATACAAATGTTTTAAAATCTCATTGGGTCTCAATAGAAGAAGGAGCTAAAATAGCAAAAAAACTACCCAATAGGTCAAATTGGAGAATATCTAGAGAAATCATAATTTCAGAATCAAGGAGTGAAGCTAAGAAAGAAATATTGAATGGAGTAATTTCTAGAGATTTTGAAGATTATTTTTTAAAAATGCTTCCAAAATACTCATCCTTGGAGGTTCTAAAAATGGACCCAAATATGCCAGACTCTGATGTTGATATAAATTACTTGATGGATAATATATTTATATATGGCACACCTTCTGAAGTTTTAGAGCAAATTGAAGAATTAAATCATTCCGTTGGAGGCTTTGGTACCCTCTTAGCTATGGGACATGAATGGAACAATGAAGAATTCTGGAAAAACTCAATGACGATATTAAAGAATGAAATAATACCAAAAGTAAAGTAAATGTTGATAACAAATATAATACTCGGTGAACTTTACACTAATTGTTACTTAGTTTCAAATAAATCTGAATGCATAATCATTGATCCAGGAGCTGAACCGAAAAAAATTATAGAATTTTTACACTCAAAAAAACTCACTCCTAAACTCATTATATCCACACATTATCATGCAGATCATATCGGAGGAGTTAAAAAATTAGTTGAAAAATTTGATGTTGATTTTGCTTTAGGAAAGAATGATTTAGATTACCTAAATAATCAACCTGCTTGGGTTTCTAATCTTATTACTTCATATGAAAAGCCTGAATCTCCAGATATATTATTATCAGACGAAGAAAAAATTAATATCATAGGTTTAGAAATTAAAATAATTGCTACTCCTGGTCACTCACCTGGGAGTATTTGTATTTATATAGAGGATAATCTTTTTACTGGAGATACTCTATTCAGGAATGGTATAGGTAGAGGTGATTTACCAGGAGGTGATATCAATCAAGAGATTTTGAGTATAAAGAAAAAAATTTTCACTCTTCCAGACAATGTGAATGTTTTTCCAGGTCATGGAGAATCTACCAAAATTAAAAATGAAAAAAATAACAATATTTATTTAGCATAAAAAATTCTTATATTTAATCAAATAAATAGAGGCCCAAAAATAAGAGAAACTATAGCCATTAATTTTAGAAGGATATTTATTGCTGGGCCAGATGTATCTTTAAAAGGATCTCCTACAGTATCACCAGTAACAGCGGCTGCATGAGTATCTGATCCCTTACCACCAAAATTTCCTAATTCTACATATTTTTTTGCATTATCCCATGCACCACCAGCATTTGCCATAAAAATAGCAAGTAAAAACCCAGCGACGATAGATCCAGCAAGCATACCACCTAAAGCTTCTGCCCCAAGTAATGAACCAATTAAAATTGGAGTTATTATGGCAATTAACCCAGGAATTATCATCGCTTTTAATGACCCCGCTGTGCTAATAGCTACTGCTCTAGCGGCATCAGGTTTTACACCTTTTTTACCTTCTTTTAGCCCAGGTATTTCCCTAAATTGTCTACGTACTTCTTCTATCATGGAGCCTGCAGCCGAACCAACGGCTTGCATAGTTAATCCTGAAAAAATAAATGGTAACAGTCCGCCAATAATAGTTCCAATTAATACCTCAGGTTCTAGTAAATCAAGGCTGTTTATATCTGTTGTAAAACCATAAGCCACAAGTAAGGCTAATGCTGTTAGAACCGCAGAACCTATTGCGAATCCTTTACCAGTAGCTGCAGTTGTGTTTCCTAAAGCATCAAGTGAATCAGTTCGCTTTCTCACTTCAGGTTTAAGATGAGCTTGTTCAGCTATTCCACCAGCATTATCTGCAACTGGCCCGTATGCATCAGTTGCAAGAGTTATTCCAAGTGTTGACAACATGCCCACAGCTGCTAAACCAATCCCATATAAACCTGCTAATTCGTTAGCTATATATATGCCTACAACTATAGCTAGTGTAGGTATTACTGTACTGTATAAACCTACTGCTANTCCTGCAATAATTGTTGAAGGATGTCCAGTTTCTGATTGCTTTGCAATCCATTTAACCGGATTAAATTCTAAAGATCCGATTTTTAAACCTTCATATGAAGTAAACCATTCTGTTGATGTTCCAATTACTTGCCCAACTACTAATCCTGTTACTACAACCCAAAATAAATCAAAAGATAATTCTGAAGAACTATTAATGTATATACCTGTACCCAGTAATGATAAAGCTCCNGCTCCAAAAATTCCAATTCTTAGAGTCCATAGTAGTTTACCCATATCTGCATTATCACCTGTTCGGATTAAAAGCATTCCTATAACAGCTGAGACAATTCCGATACCAGCTATCATTAATGGTAGCAATGCTTTTGGATCATCTAGCATATAAGTGGTACTTGATACCCCGCTAGCTGTAATCACAAAGAATGCTAGTGAAATCGTAGCTATAATTGACCCAACAAATGATTCGAATAAATCTGCACCCATTCCAGCGACATCTCCTACATTATCTCCGACATTATCTGCTATAACAGCAGGATTTCTAGGGTCGTCTTCATCAAGCCCAGCCTCTACCTTACCTACAAGATCTGCTCCGACATCAGCAGCTTTAGTATATATACCACCACCAACTCTAGCAAATAATGCTATTGAGGATGCACCAAAACCAAAACCAGCTATTGTATTGGGGTTTTCGAAAATTATCCACAAAATACTTACACCCAAAATTCCAATTCCTACAACTGTGAGCCCCATTACTGCACCTGAACTAAATGCTACCTGGAGCGCCTTGTTTAGTCCAGTTTCAGCTGCTATTGCAGTTCTTGTATTCCCTCTTACTGCAATATTCATGCCTATAAAACCAGCAAGTCCAGAACCTATAGCTCCAGTAATATATGCTATAGCTGTCCAAGGTCCTTCAGAAGTAATAGCTCCTCCTGAATTTAATTGATCAATTTTAGAATTATTTAGGACATTATAATCAATAAATAAGGCGAGTATAATAAAAATGAAAATTACGAATATACTCAATATGGTGTATTCTTTTCTAAGAAAAGCAGAAGAACCTTCTTTAATTAATTCACCGATTTCATTAACAGTTGAATTTTCAACCTTTTGTTTTGTAATTCTTAAAGTAAGTATTGCTGCAATTATTAAACCAAAAATTCCAGCGAAAATGGGGAGGTATAAATTTTCCATTACTTTTTTGACTCCTATATTAGGTACATTAATTTTGAACTAATGTTAATTCTGTAACATTTATTTAATATATGCAATATATCCAATGCTAAAAAAGATGAAAGATTATGTATTCATCCTTTTAGCATTTCGAATTTCTTTACAAATTTAGAACATGACTTGAAAATATCTTCACTTTTAGTTATTGCACTAGCAATACATAAAGAATCTNCTCCAGTTTCAATAACTTGATTGCAATTTTTTAAATTAATTCCGCCAATAGCGACAATATTTTTTGAAGTTTTAGATTTAACTTTTATTAATGTATCTATACCAGCGGGTCTAGTATTAGTTTTGGTATTTGTCATAAACATACTACCTACAGCAATGTAATCAACATTGTTTTTTTCTGAAATTATTGCTTCCTCAAGAGTAGCATTGGAAGATCCTATTATTTGTTCAGAAGATAAAATTTCTCTAGCCTTGACTATACTCATATCTTTCTGACCTACATGAACACCATCAGCATTTATATTCTTAGCTATATTTACGTGATCGTTTAGTATAAAAATTTTATTAAAAGAGGTCACTAATTTTTGAATTTCATATGCCAATTTAGAAATTTCTTCATTTGTTGAAATTTTATCTCTAAATTGGATTATATTTGCTCCTGCATCTAACACTTGTTGAACCACATGTAATATATCCCTTCCAAGTGTATGCTCAGGGTCAACTATTACATAAATACCGGATATTTTATTATTTGATGACATATGAAATTAGTTATTATCGTTAATTATACATCTATTTAATCACTGACCCTTGCAAAAGTTTTTCTATGAATTTCAGTAGGCCCATATTCCTTCAGGGCTATCAAATGCTTTTTGGTCCCATATCCTTTATTTGATATGAAGTCATAAGCACTATATTCTTCATGAAGCTTTATCATTAAATTGTCTCTTGATACTTTTGCTAAAATCGATGCACTCGCAACTGTTTCACTTTTTTCATCTGCTTTAATAATACTTGTTTGGTCAATATCTAAATTTTCTAATTTTAAAGCATCAATTATAAGATAATCAGGTTTAATAGATAAATTATTAACAGCTCTAATCATGGCTTGTTTAACAGAATAAATTATTCCATATGTATCTATTTCTTTAGGAGAACTAGATCCAATTGCATAATCTAGACACCAAGTTTTTAGCCATTCATAGGATTCTATTCTTTTTTTTACGGTCAGTTTTTTACTATCATTAACAAGGTTTTTTTTTATACTTGGAACTGCGTTTGGAAGTATTGCAGCACATGCAACTACAGGCCCTGCTAATGTACCTCTTCCAACTTCATCAATACCGGCAATGTTTTTATAATTTTTATTAAGTAATTTTTTTTCAATGGTAAAGTCGGGTAAAGAAACTTTTTTATTCATATTATTGAATATTTGTGAAAATTGGTTCTTTTGTAGATCTATTATTAGGGTCAGTTTCCAGTGAGTATTCAATTATACCGCCACCAATCACTTCCGATTCATAATAAAAAACAACAGCTTGACCAGGTGTAATAGCTCTAACAGGATTATCAAAATTAATGACTGCTTCATTTTTCCCATAAGGTATTACTTCTGCAGGTGAATCTGCACCATTGTAACGTATTCTTACATTTGCATTTATCGGTTTTTTAGGAGTAGTTTCAGAAATCCAATTTACTTTGTTACAGAATAATCTTTTTTTCATGAGATCTTCTGCATGACCTACAGTTACTTCATTTGTTTCAGAGTTTATTTTAGTGACGTATACAGGTCTATTAGAAATATTTTCAATTGGTAAACCTTTTCTTTGCCCAATCGTAAAGGAATGTATTCCATTATGCTGTCCAATTACTTTTCCGTTATTTATTATAGACCCACTTATGTTTTTGGTTATTTTTGGTTCTAAAAATTTTTTATAATCTCCACTTGGTATAAAGCAAATATCTTGAGAGTCAGGTTTATCAGCAACAGAGAGTTTGAGTTTTTTTGCTATTTCTCTTATTTCATCTTTAGAGTACTTCCCAACTGGTAATAACAGCCTGTCCATTTTTTCTTGGTTTAAATTAAATAACACATATGATTGGTCTTTTGATATGTCCTTAGCTTTTACTAATTTATTACCTTTTTTTGATCTTTTTATCTGTGCATAATGGCCAGTTGCTAAATAATCAGCATCCATAAGTTCTGATCTTTTAAGTAGAAAATCAAATTTTAATCTATCATTGCATGCTAGGCATGGATGAGGAGTTCTACCTTTTTCATACTCACTAACAAAATAATTAATGACATGCTGTTCGAATTCTTTTTCAAAATTTAGAAAAAAATGTTTAGCGTTAATTTGTCTGCAAACTTTTCTAGCATCTTCAACATCTTCTATAGAACAACACGATTTGTTTAATTTTGCAAATGACTCATTTTTGGCTGCAAAAAGTCTCATTGTTACACCAATAACATCGTAGCCTTCTTCAGCTAATAATCCAGCCGCTACAGATGAATCAACTCCGCCACTCATGGCAACAACAACTCTTTTTTTATTTTTATATAAAGTCATAACGTATATAAGATATTAATTTACACAATATTTTGTATTTATATTTATAATTATATTAATAACATGATAGAAAAAGATATAAAAAAACAATATGAAAACATTGCTA
>PAOV01000035.1 GCA_002708145.1 Chloroflexota bacterium | reverse complement strand
TATTTCTGAAACATATAATAAACCAATCATGCCTCATAGTCCCCAAGCAGGAATAAATTCTATTGCATCAATTCAAACTTATTCAACAATTACTAATGCAACTAGACCTCACGAATTTTCAACTGAATTCACAGGCCCACTTGATGAAATAGCAGAACTATATGGCGAGGATGTTATACCTAAAAATGGTCAAATATTACTAAATGATAAACCAGGATTAGGAATAGAAATAAATGAAAAAATAGTGGATAAATTATCCAAAATATAAAACATAAAATAATTATGTTATTTATAATTTAAGTTCAATCCTGGGTCGTCTAATGGTAGGACAGAGGACTTTGAATCCTCTAATCCTGGTTCGAATCCAGGCCCGGGAGCCATTTCAAATAAAAAAGCGGTCAATGTTGACCGCTTTTTTTATTATTCTTTTACTCTATTATGGAGTTGCTGGAGCTGCTGGAGCTGATGAAGAGTCACCATCCTGCTCTGGACCTTCGTCAGATCCACCACCAATTGACGGAATAAAGGATTCGAATCCTATGCCGCCACCTTTTTCAAGTTCCTCAGCATTTTCTATAGCACCAGTTATAACTTCTAGAACACCAAATTCAGCCTGTCTATCCAGATCACGAACTTGCTTTTCAAGAGTTTCTAATTGGTCCTTAAGATCAGCTTGTTGTTGGTACAAAGAATCAAGTGCAACAAATTTTTCTTCAATCTGTTCATCTAGTTCCTGAGCTTGCGTTTCCAACGGAGCCATTTTTTCATTCATCAAAGATTCTCTTGAATCATCTAAAGCTCTCAATTGCTTTTCGAATTCATCTTCAAAAGCATCTTCAATGTTCTCTATTTCATCTTCAAGAGCGTAATACTTATCATCTAACTCTCTTCTTTTAGCTTTTATTATGTCTTCCTGTTCATCACGGAAATCTTCCATTTGAATTTGAACCGTACGCTGTTGATCCTGAGCCCATGTATCTAATTCTTGCCAAAGCGGATCAAGTATCATTCTTTCTTTTTCAAGAGCCATTCTTTTCTTTGAAAGAGGCCTCCTTGACTGATCTAATGCTTTCCTTTCATCCTCAAGCGGTTGAATTTGATTATCCTGCAAGTCTCTGATTTGTAATCGTATAGCTTTTGCATTTTGCTCTCTATTTTTATGCCAGTTCTCTTCTTCCCTATGAACCATCTTGATCTGATCCTCCAGAACTCTAATCTCATTTTCTAGAGCTTGAACATTCTGGGGTTTTGATTGGTCACCAAATGAAGCTGAATCAATCTCAGCCAGTCTATTAGTTAACCATTGATCTACCTCATCAAGTTGAGCCTGAATATTGTTCTCTACTCCTTGGATATCAACCTGTTCTGTTGATCCAGCAGCATTAATTTGATTATCTAAAACAGCTTTTTCATTAACAAATGTTGTTCCAATATCGCTAAGAATTGCTTCATATTCCGATTTCATAGAATAAGCAGCAGTTAATTCAGGATTAGCTGAATTATCTCCAGCTGCAGACTTAGCTTCTTGTGCTGAAGCAAGTTCAGCTTCTTTTGAAGCTAACTCTGATTCCAAAGAGGAAACTCTTGCTTGTATATCTGCTACTGCAGGATTTGCAATCTCCGTTTCAGGTAATGAAGCAGGTGTTGCTTCTAAGTTACTCTGAGCAGACTGTAATGCAGCCTCTGCATCTGAATATCCAGCTGTTGGATTACCTTCAGCGTCAGTTGGTGTCAAAGCATCTAATGCCGCCTGAGCTGATGTTACAGCTTCCTGCGCTGCAGCATAATCAGGATTATCTCCTCCACCAGTAGTTATATTAGCAGGTGTATTAGCCAAATTTTCCTTTGCAGACACAAGATTCGATCTAGCAGCTTCAACTCCGGCAATAAGCGAGCTAGTATCTATAGCACCAGTATCAGCAGAAGCAGATGACAATTGTGCAATAATATTGTCTTGCTCTGAGATTAGTGATTGATATGTTGCTACGTCATTATTATATTTTTGTTCAAGAGCTATTAGCGATTCACTAGCTCCAGAAGCATCAGATTGAGTCTCATCCTGATCGTAACTTGTTGTTCTCAATTGTTGAACTTCATTCATTTTTGCTTCATGAGTAGAATAGGCTTCATCTCTTAAGGTTTCTAACATAGCCCAATCAACTTCAGCCTGTTCCCATGCACCCTCCATTTGATCATGAAGTTGATCCATTTGATCATGTTTATCATTGATTACAGCTCTATAGTCTATGTTATTTTCTTCGTTGTGCCATATATCATCCTGTTGCCTGTGAAGAGNTTCTACTTGTTCGTATAGNGNATCCATTTGATCTTCNAGATCAAATCTCTTCTCTTCNATCTCCATTTCNNNTANTTGGATAGCATTTTGTTGNTCNTGNATGAANGCAAANGCATCTTGNATNCTTTNTTGNCTANTNTATCTTTCATCTTCAAAAGCACGCCAAATATCTTGTGTTTGGTCTTCGATAGCATCCCACATATCTTCTTGATTACGATCAAAATCTCGTCTTTCCTTATCAAGAGCCTTATATTGATCATCAACTTGATCGTAGAAAGATTCTCTAGCATCATCTCCACCTCTAAACAGCATTTCATACTGCTCATTCATATCATCTTCAAAATCTCTACCTAGTCTTTCACCTTCTTCATACAATTGATCTCTTAGTTCTTGTAAGTCCTCAATTTCTTGCTCTTTAGGATCTATTTCATCTTTCAAGACACTCAATTGCTCTAAAATAGGTTCAATTTGATTGGCTTGAATATCCAAAACCTGAGCCTTTAGATCTAAAGCCTCATTAGCAGCTTCAGTGTCTACAATTCCACAAGCTGTTAAGGCTATTGAAATTATACTTATCATCGTAATCTTAAATTTCATTATTATTAATTCCTTTTATATAAATAAGACCCTNTGATTATACCAGAATTAAATAGCTAAAAACGTTATAAGTATTTATAAAAATGAATCAAGTAAAAATATTATTTTAATTTCTACTTACACGCCCTCATGACCATCAATTTTTACCTTTAGGCCGGCATCTTCAGCTAATGACCACGGTGTTTTAACAACCCAATGATCTTTCTCAACCTCAACCAAAGGAGGTCTTTCGTTGGCATATTTGTGTTTTTTATCTACTTTCAAGGGTGTTCTTGTCATGAAAACATCGCCTGGAGGTGGATCAATTGGAGAAACAACCTCACCTGGAAGCAAAAATTCTTCTCTTTGAATATCTGGATGGGAAGGTAATGCTGCNGACACTAGTGCATTAGTGTAAAGATGCATAGGGTTATTGAAAATAGCTTCTGTATCTCCACATTCCTGTACAACTCCTAAGTACATTACAGCTGTGTCATGACACATGTATCTTACAGTAGCAAGATTATGAGCAACTAGTAAATAGGCAAGTCCATGCTCCTCTTGTAGGTCAACTAACAAATTCATTATTTGAGCACGAATGGATACATCAAGAGCAGATACAGGTTCATCAAGAGCGATTACTTTTGGATTTAAAGATAAAGCTCTTGCAATCCCAATTCTTTGTCTTTGCCCACCAGAAAACTCATGTGGATAAAGATTTGCTTGGTATGGATTCAATCCAACTTCACTAAGTAAATCTCCGACACGAAGTGAAATTTCTTTTTTTGTCATTTTCCCTTGAATTTCTAACGGTTCACCTACAATAGAACCCACTTTCATTCTGGGATTTAATGATGACCAGGGATCTTGAAATACTGCCTGAACAGACCTTCTAAACTCACTTCTTCTTTCTTTTGACATTGTTGCAACATCTTCACCCTCATAATATATCTCTCCACCAGTAAGATCTTCCAAACCGAGTAAAACTTTAAGTGTTGTAGTTTTACCACAACCAGATTCTCCAACAAGTCCAAAAGTTTTACCTTTCTCTATATCAAAACTTACATCATCAACAGCCTTAAGGTAACTTTTAGCTCCAAAATTAAATATACCACCTCCAACTTGATACCATTTTCGCAAGTTTCTAACAGATATAATCGGATCTGAAGTAGTTTTTATACCAGGTGCATTAGGTATAACATTATTTGTTTTTTGTGTCTTATTTTTTGTGGTCATATGTTTTTTTCCTAATTATTTGTCTAGTAAATGTGAAAATTTATCATAATCTGCAACTGAGCTTTTTGATAGCTGTACCCAATGCCCAGGTTTTACCTCTACTAAGGGAGGCCTTCCCTTTGCATCTTTTTCGCTGAATTTCAAAGGAGACCTAGGAGCAAACGCATCACCCTCTGGAAGATTATATAGAAGTGGAGGTTGACCTTCAATTTGAGGAAGTCGCCCAGTCTTTTCTTCTAATTTAGGCACAGAACCAATTAAAGCTTTTGTGTATTCATGTAATGGTTCATTAAATATTGTTCTAACATCACTTACTTCAACAATTCTTCCAGCATACATTACTGCTACTCGATCACACATTTTTGCAACTATACCAAAATCATGAGTAATAAAAATTATTGCAACGCCTTCTTCTTGTTGAATTTGTCGCAAAAGTCTTAAATATGCTGCTTGAATAGTGACGTCTAAGGAAGTTGTAGGTTCATCAGCAATGATTACGGATGGAGCAGAAGATATTCCTATAGCTCCAACAACCCTTTGCCTCATTCCTCCGGATAACTGGTGTGGAAAGTCTTTTGCTCTTGTATCCGGTGCAGGTATTCTAACCTTCTGAAGTGAATCAACTATTTTTTTCCATAAAGAGTCTCCTTTGAGACCTTGATGAATTTTTATTGCTTCACCAACTTGATTCTCTATATTGAAAACTGGATTTAGTGCTTGCATAGGGTCTTGCAATATCATGGAAATTTCTCCACCTCTTACCTGAGTCATCTCTTTTTCAGACAAACCTAGGAGTTCCCTGCCATTCAGGTTTACTTCACCCCCAACAATATTTCCAGGAGGAGAAGGAACTAATCTCATTAATGAAAAAGCTGTAACAGATTTCCCTGAACCTGACTCTCCAACAATTCCAAGGGTTTCTCCTCTCCTTACATGATAACTCACTCCATCAACCGCTTTTACTGTTCCCCATCTTGTAGTGAAATGTGTCTCAAGGTTTTTAACCTCTAAAACCACTTCGTCAGATAGAGCACTCTGACCAAATCCATCAGTATCAACACTTTTTCTAGTTGATTTTGAACTTGTATTTTTTGTTTTATTGGTTGTTTTTGATTTAGCTGTTTTAGGCATTCTATATCCCTATTTGTAGTTTTTTATAAAAAATGTAACATAAGTTTAATGTATATAGTCAATGAAAGATAACAAATATTTTTGTTTTTTGCTAGAAAAAAAAAAACTATGAATTATTCTTTTAAATCTTTTTTTAGTTGAATAATAGAGTCTTCTATTGCATCAACTAAATAATCTATCTCTGTTTTTGCGATAGATAAAGGCGGGCAAATTGAAATAATGTCACCAGCCCTAAAAGTAACAATGTTTCTGTCAAACAAAAATTTAGGTAGTTTTTGACTTAACTTTGAACTTGCTGGAAATGGCAATTTACTATTTCTGTCCGAAACAAATTCTACAGCTGCAAGAAGTCCTAATCCCCCTCTAACGTCACCAACAATATCATATTTTTTTAAATCCAATAATTTTTCAAAAAGATATTTACCCATTCTTTTTGAATTCCCAACTAAATCTTCTTTTTCAAAAATTTCCAAGTTGGCCAAAGCGGCTGCACATGCAGAAGGGTGCCCCCCAAATGTTATTAAGTGAGTAAAAGTTTCTTCTGGGCCTCCAGTAAATGCATCAGCAACTTTTTTCGTTGCAATTGCAGCTCCAAGAGGTGCATATCCACTAGTTAAAGCTTTTGCTACTGTAGTTATATCTGGCTGGACATCCCAATTCATTGGACCAAAATATTCTCCTAATCTTCCAAAGCCTGTAATAACTTCATCAGCTATCAATAGAACATCATACTTATCGGCTATTTCTCTCAACCTTTGCCAATATTCTTGAGGTGGTATTTGAATACCAAATGCTGCCGAAACAGGTTCAGCAATTATTGCCGCTACAGTTTCAGCTCCTTGATGTTTTATAACTTCTTCAAACTCATTAGCACACTTAATTGCAACATCTATAGGATCTCCTGAGTAAGGCAATCTATATGAATTCCAGTTGGTTACATGTATTGCTCCTGGCATTGTAGGCCCCATTGGATCAGCTGTTTTAGCCCCACCTAAACTTACAGCCATGGCAGTACCACCATGGTAAGAGTATCTTCTACTTATAATTTTATAGGCTCCAGGCTTACCATTAAGAATAGAAAATTTTTTGGCCATTTTTACAGCTGTTTCAACAGCTTCAGCTCCACCAGAAACAAAGAAAGATCTAGATGATTTTTCAGAGTATAAACTAGCTATCTTACCAGCTAATTCAATCTGTGAAATTGTAGCTGATCCGGATGGGGATGACTCTATCTGAGTCATTTGTGTGTAGACTGCATCGGCTATCTCTTTTCTTCCATAACCAGCAGCTTTATACCATAAACCACCCATTGAATCTAAATATTTCTGGCCTTTTGCATCTTCTACCCAAACACCATTCCCCTTAACAAAGATCTTTAGATTTCCACGCCAATCATTTAGTTGCGAGGCATGCATAAACATATTTTCTTCAGCAATTTGCTGCAATTCTTCTAGACGTTCTCCTGAAATATGATAATTTTTTTTTGCAACCGTCATAGCAATTCCTCAGATTTAAGATTTATTTATTAGTCACAATTATATAACAAAAATTCTTATGTAAAATATTAATAATACTTATTATTAATAAGGTTGTATAAAGGTTGTATAAATTCTTAAATAAATTAATCAGATGAAGAATAAAAATTTTCACAATAAATTTTATATTGAAGCAATCACTATTTTATTGCCTGTATCAGCTAGTATGAGTGTAGTAATAGCAATAATACCTTTTCTAACAGCTTTACTTGCAAGAACATCTAATCCAGAAGAATCAATAGCTGGTTATAGCATAGCTTTTTTTATAATGATGTTCGTAGGATTACCTCACCTGAGAACACAGGGATTAACTATAATGTTTTTTACAAGTTCACAATCAATAAAGCAACTTAGAAAATTTTTATCTTATTGTGTGATTTTTGTTACATTTATTGCATTGATGTTATCCTTAGGCCCATTCTCTGATTTTTTACTTAAAGAAATATTCATAATTGAAAATTCATTAGTAATTAGTGTAAAAGATGCCCTTATATGGTTAATACCCTTTCCTGGGCTGATGATTATAAGAATGCATTTATATGGTTCAGCTTTCAGGCTAAATAAAAAATATATTGCTTTATGGTCAAATGCTGTTGGGATAATATCTATTTTTACATTTGCATCAATATTTTTTCTATTTAATATTTTTTCAGGATCTATGATTGCTGCCTCCTCCATCACACTAGGAATTTTTTGCGAAGTAGTATTTTTAGCAGTAAATATTTATGTGGATACAAATAATTTTATGAAAAAAAATCCAAAGGATATCGAGCATGTTTCACAAAAAAAATTACTCGTATTTTTTGTACCACTTTTTATCGATGCCATTTTACCGGCTAGCACGCAATCTATTATCAATGCAACCATGGGATTAAAAAGTAACCCTGATCTCTCTATTGCATCATTAATGATGGCCTTAGGTATATTTCACATTATACTAATACCTATAAATGGAATACAAAACACTACCTTGACTCTATTTACTATGAATAAATATGAACCATACTTGATTAGAAGATTTGGATTATTTGTCGGTATATTAGGATTATTTATTATTCTTATTATTGCTTTTATTAGTCCTGCATCTAACTTAATTTTCGGATCACTATTAGGCGCAGAAAATGAATTAAAAACATTATCTATTAATGCTATAAAAATTTTATCAATACTCCCATTAGTCTTAATTGTTGAGCAATTTTATGTAGCATATCTGATAAGTACTAAAAATACAAAGCCTGTAATAATAATTAATGTTTTGAGGTTAATAACTTTTGTTACTTGGTTAGTTTATGGTGTAGTATTTTCTAATGTCTCTGGTTTAGTACTAGGTGCTGCTGGTTGGACCATAACATTATTTTCTGAGGGTATATATGCATGGTTAGTTGGAAAATCATCATATAATAAAATTAAATATTTACATTACAAGAAAAAAATTGATTATAATATTCATATATAGTTTTATTCCCGAGTAGCTCAGCGGTAGAGCAGCTGACTGTTAATCAGCGGGTCACAGGTTCGAATCCTGTCTCGGGAGCCAAAATCACTAAAAAAATTTCGCAATTCGAAAACCTAAGTAAACAAAAATTACACCACCAATGTTTGTAATGAGTAAATTTAACGACAACATACTCCATTGAGAATCTCTTAAAAGTGTAAAATTATCGAAGGCAAATGTAGAAAAAGTTGTAAATGCCCCCATGAATCCTACTAAAATTGGAACTCTTAATTGATCAGATATCAAACCTTTATCATAACTAATAGACCAAATGAATCCAAAAGCCAATGAACCCAAAATATTAGGAATAAAAATACCAAAATTTATTGTGTTTATTCCATCCCTAACAAACAAATTTCCAATAAAATATCTTGCAAGTGTACCTAAAGCTCCTGCTATAGTTATGTAAAATAATTTTTCCAATGAATCTAATCTACATCTACCCTTGGAGGCGGGTTAAGTGTTGAGTGAAGCGCAAGTAGAGTTGCAGTATCATTTGATGCATTGTATATTCCATGCCTAATTCCAATTTCACAAGTAAAGCAATCACCTTCTGCTAGATTGATACCATTTTCTTTTGCATATACGGCCATTAGATTACCATTCAAGCAAAACATTGCTTCTTCATGAGATGGATGATAATGGTTAGGTGCTATCGCCCCAGGTTCAAAAGTTAATTCACTGATATAAGTAGATTTTGCACCTATAAAATCTCCAACCATATCATATCGAGAAATCCCAGGTTGAAATTCATAAGGTTCATTATTTTTTCTTAGAAATACTGATGGTGGAGGATCCGTTTTTTCATAATCAACATCATCCAATACTTCTCTATTGGGTTTAGCATTAGGATAAACTGTTATTAACCTAGCTTTATTATTTCCTATATTTTCAAGTCCATGGCCAATACCTTGAGGCGCCAAAATACAATCTCCAGATGACGCAGAAAATATTTTACTTCCTAACCTAAATTCTAAATTACCTTCAACTACAAAAATAGATTCTTCTGTATTATCATGAAAATGGTATGGTGATTTTGCTCCTGGTTCAACAAATAAATCTGCTACGGTTATCATACCTGTGCCAGTAACCTCACTAGCCATGAGTAACATTTCAGAACCATCAAATGGATTAGATATATTTTGGTTAGACCTTTTTACAATTGTCATATTTTACCTCTTTGGTGAAATTATACAAAAAATTCCTAATCTAACCAACCCTTTGTATGCCAAGCTGAATCCCAAAAAAGATATTCGTATCTTATACTATGTAAAAATTTATCCATCATTTTTTGTCTAACTATGCTAGTAGTATTTATACTTAATTTATTCACATAGTTTATTAGCCAGCTAGTAAGATATCTATATTCAGTGTTGGTATAACCTTTAATCCACTTACTAATGAAATCTACACTATTTGCTTTTTTAGAATTTTCAAGATTACGACCTATATCATCATAGCCCCATTGACAAGGTAGTAATGAAGCTACAATCTCTTCAATTGAATCTTGTGAAGCTGTAGATAATAAATAGTTTGTATAAGATGATGTCGCAGGCATTACTTCTGCAGACTCTATTTCTTTATTAGAAATACCAATTTCATCACAGAAATCCCTGTGTAATTGCATTTCAGAATTAAGTGTTTCGTTAAGTAGTGATGCAAAATGATTCATAGAATCTAAATCCGTTGCCTTAGTGACTGCTATGGCTATTACTTTGCAATAATCTATCAAAAAAAGATAATCTTGAATCATGAAGTACTTAAATTTTTCTATATCTAGGTCACCTTTTTTCATAGAAATTATGAAAGGATGTTCAACATGAGATTTATTCCATAGTTGAATGTTTGAATTCCTCAAATATTCTGCAAATTGCTCTTTCATTATTTATCTTCTAACTTTGATATAGAAATTATACTCCCGATATTGATATCTTTGAATTTTAACAATTGTGAATCAATCGAACCAAGTAGATTTACTTTTGATGCTGGTCTAATTTCATTCTCTCTACTCATTGGTGTTGGTCCCCAAAAAATGCAAAAAGCTGATCCTGGAGGCCAAAAAGCTATATCACCAATACTTACTATTTCTGAGGAATTATTATCCTCTTCCATACTAATTTTTGTAGAAAAAAAAAGTTCATCACCCCAAAATTTACAAGACCCTTCCAAGGGCAATGTATTATATAGATGTTCAGCCCATATGGAATTGTTTAGAGTAGCAGTAGTTGTAAAATGTTCTGTAGAAATATTTATTTTTTTACTCATACCTTAGTGCCTCTGAAGGACTAATGCCAGACGCTTGCCTTGCAGGTATTATTGTATTAAGTAATGAAAAAACTATAGCTATGAAAGTTATAATTATAACTGTGGACCATGGAATACTAAATGTAGCTGTAGCAGTCTCTTCCCTGAAGTCTTGAAAAATATTCCAGCCAATAATTGTACCCAAGAGTATTCCAATTACTGAACCAACTAATGCAATTACACCTGATTCTAACAAAAAATGAATTTGTATCATTTTTTTGTTAAATCCTAAAGCTCTCATTAATCCAATTGATTGTCTTCTTTCAACAACTGATCTAAATGAAATAACTCCTAAGGCTGATATTCCAACGAATAAACCTAATCCCATAAATCCTTGAAATAATAAATTAAATGCGTTACTTTGAGATGTTTGACGTTCAATCAATTCTCCTGTTGACACAGCAATCATTCCATTTTCTATAAATACTGTTTCTAATGTCCTTGTAAATTCTATCGCTTCTTCAGGATTATTTAGCCTAAACTTAAAGTTTGTGAAAGAGGTTGTTTCATCTGAAATTTCATCAAGAATTTTTGAATTCATATATATTAATGATGGGACAGGACCACCATCACCAAACTCTAAAGAATCAGCGTATATATCAAGAACTCCTATTACTTTTTTGTTAGTATTAATAAGATTTGTTTTAACACCAGATGGAGGGGCAATAGTTATATCAATTGCTTCAATTTGACCTGTTTCATTTGAATCAATTTCAGTTATGCTAAAGGCTTGGTCATCTTGGAATCCAAAGGCGCCACCACTAAGCACATTTGCTCCAACAACAACTAATTCAGAGTTATTTGCTACAGATTTCCATATATCTTTTGAAGTTAGACCATAATTATTATCCCAATGAGTTAATTCATATTTATTGTTGGATAACCATTCATCATCTGAAGAAATAACAAAAGCTTCTTTTAAAATACTATCGCTAGTCTTTGCTCTAGCAGGGAAGTATGATTGCGAAGAAATAACAGAAAAATCGTCAATACTTAGCCTATCACTAGATTCGATAAAATCTTTAATACTATTACCTATTATAGGTTCAGAAATAGATGCTCTTATATCAAAACCACCAGATACTGTATCTGGTTCTTCCTCAACTCTATCACTTATATTTATGATTATGGCAAAAACCATTAATGTGAAAATAACTAATGAAAACATTGCTAATGTCAATCCAGTTCTAAACCTAGCTGACATAGGATAAGCTATAGACATCTTAACAACAGATTTTAAGTTTCCTGATCTATATGAGAATATTGATAATAAGCGTACAATTATTTCAGGGTTGTACATGATAAGCCAAACAGCCGCAGTAACTAAGCATACACCAGATAAAATAAACATTTCAATATCACCATCTAGTTTTCCTGTAAATCCCTCTAAGGCATCAAAGGGTAAACTCCAAAAAATCAACATTGAGATACCAATGAAAGACATAGATATTCTTTTTTGCAAATCTTTTCTAAGATTAGATAAATTTAGCAATTTTTGAATAAGTAGTCCAAAGCCAATAAATATTAGTGTAACCCCAAAAGTCCAGAAGAATGCTGAACTTTGGGATTGCTCATTCCCAAAATCTGAATCCGGATTTAGTCCATATGTTGCCATGAAAAATCCAATTAGTAATAGAGGTATACCAGTTATAATTGTTGGAGCTAAAATTTGATATAGTTTTATGTAGAACATTATCATCCATATAATTATGGGAAGAACAAAATTTGAATTTTCTCTACTAAGAGCTGATATAACAAGTATTAGGATAGGGATTCCCCATCTAAGGAAAACAAAAATATTGTTTTTTCTATTTTTTTTGCTAGAAAAAATTCTATATATAACGCCTACTGGACCTAAAATAGAAAATAATAATTCATAAAACTTCTCTTTATATGACTTAGTTTTTTCCACAGCAAACTCTTGAGGTAGTCCTCTTATTGCAACAACAATATTTAATCTGCTTACTCTAAATGAACTAAATATAACTGTAATTGCTGTTAGTAGTAGTCCCGCACAAAATGCAATATTTATTGACTTCAGACTGACATTATAAGCAAAAGAAAATCTATCATCAGTGCCTACACCTTGGATAAAAAGTTGAAATAAAAGAAAACTTACTATAATACCAAGTAAAGTTCCTACGAGTGCTGCTCCTACAGAATAAACAAGCCCTTCATATGTAAACATCTCAACTAAGTTTCTTCTTTTTGTACCTACTGCCCTTATTATTCCCATTTCTGTTTGCCTAGAAGCTGCAAGCATAACAAAAACCAAAAATATAAGTAATAGACCAACTATAATTGAAAATGAACCCAATATACTAAAAAATAAAGTTATAGCTGAAGCTAATATGTCTCCAAAAGTTAATAAGTCGTCTTTTATTGGCCTAACATTTAAATCTACTATTTGCGATACGGCAGGTCCAAAAGAATTAGATAACTCAGAATCATCTAATCCGTCTATAATTCCACCGATTATAGCTTGGTTTATACCTTCTTTAATTATGTTTTTGAACTCATCTGATGGTAGATCTTTTTCTAACTCTAAAATTAAGCTATCTATCACCTCTTTTGAATTTTGAGAATTTATAATATTGTTTTCTTCATTAGTATTAGAAAAATTTTCAATTTGAAGTTTTAGAGCTTGGAAAACTTCTGGAGATTTAAGAGCAAAAAATATTTCCTTTGTTATTTCATCATTAATAAAAAGTAATTGAAGGTTATCTGATAATTCTTTCGATAATTCTCTATCAATCTCTAGCCCGCCATCAAGTGAAACTCCTACATAATTGTACCCACCTATACCAGTAAATTCCTTTACTACATTGTAATTCAACAAAGCAGATGCAGGAGATGCTTCACCACCACCTGCTAAACCCTTTGATTCTACAATATTTACCACCCTCAAAGTTATTCTACTTTCTGGTTTAATAAGAAGAATATTGTCACCTATCTTNGCATCAATCGCATCAGATAAATATCGATTTATTATAGTTTCATTATCTTCAATTGTGAGATCATCAAGATCAAGAAATTTACCTTCTATACTTTTTAATGACTGCCTTGAAAAAAAACCATATGTATTTTTTACATCAAAACCTATAATTTCTGAATTAGATACTGTCTGTTCAGATTTTTCTCCCATTATTGGAGATGTATACCTTATTGATGGAATAACTCCATCAAGATTTTGGTTATTTATAACATTCTCAGTTATGATTTTAAGTTCTTCTTCGCTGATATAACCATTCTCTATATCAGAATCAATTATTGCTATATCGACTTCTCCTAATCCTCCCATGACAGTATTTTTTATAGACCAAGATACTGAATCACCAATTGCTAATGCGGACATTATTATCGTAGAACTTAACATAAGGCCAAAAATAATAAGAACAGATTGTGCTTTTCTACGAGGGATATTTCTAAGAGAAATTTTTAATAAAATTTTATTTCTCAATGACAGTAAAACAACCACAATAACTAAAAAAATAGTAAAAATTAATAAATATCGAGAAATAAGGTCAGTTTCTAAACCAAATAATGTTTCCAATTATTTCTTCTTTCTTATTTTTTTTATTCCATCATCGACAATTTTGCCGTCACTCATACGAATGATTCTATTCGCCATACTTCCGATTTCTTCAGAGTGAGTCACTAATACAAATGTTTGTTTATCTTTGCGATTCAATTCTACTAATAATTTCATAATTTCAGATGCATTAGTTGAGTCTAAATTTCCCGTAGGTTCATCTGCCCATACAATTGCCGGATCGTTGGAAAGTGCCCTAGCTATTGCAACTCTTTGTTGTTGTCCGCCAGATAGCTCTGTTGGTAGATGTTTTGCCCTATCTGCCAGACCAACAAGATCAAGTTTTTCTAAGGCTTTATTAGTAGCTTTCTTTTGAGAAACTCCAGCAAGAATTAATGGTAATTCCACATTTTCAACAGCATTCAAAACAGGAAGTAAATTATATGATTGAAAAACAAATCCCATTGCCTTAGCTCTATAGTCGCTAAGCTCATTATCACTTAAATCCGTTAATGATCGTTCAGCTATATTTATTTCACCCGAATCTATGCTATCTAATCCTGATATGCAGTTCAATAGAGTTGTTTTACCAGAACCACTTGGACCCATTACAGCAACCATTTCTCCCTTAGTTATCTTAAAAGAGACAGAGTTTAATGCATGAACGGATAAGTCATTAGATTTATAAATTTTATCAACTTTTTTTGCAGATATTATTGTAGCCATTTGATGTCCTAAATTGTATTGAATATTATTATTCTACCATTTTAATGTTTGCTTAATTATGATTAAGAGCATCTACAATTAGAAGTTATAGATATGATATAGATATGATTAATTAAATAATAAAAACTTGCCCATAAACTAAGCATTATTTATTAACAAAATTAAACAATTTATTTATATTTAGGATACAATTATTTTAGTAAAATTTTCAGATTATCTAGGAAGTGACTAATGAGCAGGACACCATCAAAAAAACCCGAAGATGGAGAAACTATTGAGAAAAAATCTATCGTATGTAAAAAAGGTGGTCCATGTCACTGGGTGATTGAACCTCCAAATGGTAAGCTTAGCACTGGAAAGTGTAAAAAATGTGGAATACAAAAAGAGTTTGAAAATTCTTTTGAGTATTCATCTTGGTATGGTACAAAATCACCTGAAGAATAAAGTTATAAAACCATCAAATATATAATATATTTATATGAGGAAATCATGGATCTTGGTATAAAAAATAAAATTGCATTAATAACTGGTAGCAGTAGAGGACTAGGAAGAGAATCTGCCATAGCATTAGCAAAAGAAGGTGTTAATATAGTTCTTTGTGCTAGAGGTTTAGAGAAACTTGAAAGTACTAAAAATGAAATTAAACATTTGGGAGTGAGTGTTAATGCATACCAGTGTGATATTAGCGAAATTGATGAATTAAATGATTTAGTTAACGAAATTCACTCTGATGTAGGTAAAATAGATATTCTTGTTAATAACGTTGGAGGTAGTTTGGGTACATCTGATTTATTGAACTCCAAAATTGAAGATTTTCAAAAAGTTATGGATGCAAATCTTTGGTCAGCTGTGGCATTAATGAAATTAGTCGTTCCTGAAATGCAAGAAAAAAAATGGGGAAGGGTAATAAATATTTCATCTATTTATGGAAGAGAATTTGGAGGAACAGCACCTTACATGACTGCAAAATCTGCAATGATAGCCTCAACTAAACATTTAGCTATGACCGTAGCGCAAGATGGCATAACAGTTAATTCCATTGCTCCTGGATCTATACTTTTTCCAGGAGGGTCCTGGGAAAGATTTATTAGTAATAATTCACAAGATACAGTTGATGAATTTATTGAAAGAAATTTACCAATGGGTAAATTTGGTTGGCCTCAACCTATTGGTGCCGCAGTTTGCTTTCTGTCTTCAATGCAGGCTGATCTTATAACTGGAGCATGTATAAACATTGATGGCGGCCAATCACATAACCTATTTTAGATATTACTAATAAAAAAAAGATCATAAATAAATATGATCTTTTTTTTATTAGTAATTATTTACAGATTTGCCTTAAGATAATTCTACTGTGGCGCCAGCTGCCTCTAATTTTTCCTTTGCAGAGTCTGAATCTTCCTTAGATGCTGCTTCCAATACAGGCTTAGGAGCTGCCTCAACTAAATCTTTAGCTTCTTTTAAACCTAGAGGAGTTACTTCTCTAACAGCCTTAATTACAGCTATCTTATTAGCTCCTACTTCTTTCAAAATTACATCAAATGTGTCTTTTTCTTCCGCAGGTGCAGAATCCCCACCACCTGATGCTGCTGGAGCAGCAGCAACTGCAACAGGAGCTGCAGCACTAACACCAAATTCTTCTTCTAATGCCTTAACTACGTCTGCTAGATCTAGAACTGACATATTTTTAATCTCTTCTATTAAGTCTTCTTTACTTATAGCCATAATTTTACTTCCTTATATTTAAATATTATTTTATATTATTTTTCTAAGCCGCAGAGTTTTCCTGGTTATTCTCCACATGTCTCTGCAAAACATTTACCAAGCTTCTAATAGGTCCATTCATCACCATAACAATTCCAGTGACAGGACTTTTCATTGAACCCATCATTTTGGATAGTAACTCTTCTTTAGAAGGCAATGTTGCTAAACTTTTAATTTTAGATTGATCAAGTACATCTTCATCTAACATTCCGCCTATAATATTTATAGGTAGATCATTTTCTGAAGCATACTTAACCAATACCTTTGTAGCTTCAGCTGGATCAGAATCTGAAACAACAAAGCCTATAGGTCCGTTCATAACTTCTTTCAAAGAAGATTTACCCGATTCATCAGCTGCAATTCTAGCAAAAGTATTTTTTATCACCTTAAATCTCGCACCTTTCGACCTTAATTGTTGCCGCAAAGCTGTCATATGAGTAACATCTATACCCCTATATTCTGCTGCAATAATTAATGAAGAATTAGAAAAAATGTCAGACATTT
The DNA here is from genome assembly GCA_002708145.1 of Chloroflexota bacterium. Lineage (GTDB taxonomy): Bacteria > Chloroflexota > Dehalococcoidia > Lucifugimonadales > Lucifugimonadaceae. The sequence continues at coordinate 3,959 of PAOV01000035.1, read as the reverse complement.
CAGATACTAAAGCTTTTCCTTTTTCTGTTGGCATAAATTCTCCTAAAAAAAAACCCTAGACAAAAGTATCTGGGGCATCAAAAAAAAATTTTCAACCTCGGATGGTGTCTTTTGACATTATCTTTTAGACCATCTGTCTGTGGTTACTATATTAAGTTATTATATAATTATATATCTTTTTCACAAAAATAGAAAATTTATTTACTTCCTGTAGCCAATTTTTCTAACTCCGTTTGACTTAATTTTATAGAAGGTCCCATTGTAGTACACATTGAAACATTTTTGACTAATGAACCTTTTATACTTTCAGGTCTAGCTCGCATTATTGTTGAATAAACACTAGATAGATTATCTAACAATTGAGCAGAATCAAATTTAACAGTGCCTATTCTCACGTGGATATTAGCGCCTTTATCNANTTTNATTTCNGCTCTNCCTTTTTTTGCNCTATCAATTGCANTNGTAATATTNTCNGGNTGAACNACNGTNCCTGTTCTNGGATTNGGCATTANGCCNTTTCTTCCNANATATCTACCTAANTTACCNATCTTAGGCATCTGATCTGGAGTAGCTATAGCAACATCAAAATCNGNCCATCCNTCTTCTATTTTTTTTACTAANTNAATCATCNGAAATATAATCNGCTCCNGCCTCTTTTGCAATTCTNGCATCATCGCCTTGNNCAAANACAAGNACTCTNACATCTTTTCCNGTTCCATGNGGNAATTCTGCAACCTCTCTTANATTTTGATCTGCNTGTTTNGGATCAGCATTNGTNGATATATGNAANTCTACCGCCTCNTCAAACTTNACNTTNGAAAGTTCCTTTGCCAAATTTACNGCTTCATCNGGNTTNTATTCTGNTGATTTNATTTCTTTACTNATTTCAATATATCTTTTACTNTGTTTTGCCATNTNATNACTCCTANATTAATCTACTACNTGNATACCCATACTTCTTGCGCTNCCTTCTATAATTTTCATTGCAGATTCAATNTTATCTGCNTTCANNTCTGGCATTTTTGTCTCAGCAATCTCTTTAATTTTATCTCTTTTTATNGTTCCTGCAATNTCTAAACCAGCNGTNCCNGANCCNCTCTCAANNCCNGANGCTTTTTTAATCATGTCAGATGCTGGAGGAGTTTTTANCTCAATTGTAAAAGATTTATCAACATANACAGTTAATTCAACAGGAACAATATTTCCTGCAAGNGATGCTGANTTTTCATTATATTCCTTNACAAACTGCATGATNTTTACNCCATGCTGACCTAAGGCTGGACCAACAGGAGGAGCAGGAGTAGCTCCACCGGCTGGGAGTTGTAATTTAATTATTGTTTGAACTTTTTTTGCCAAAATCTATCCTTTTCTTNTAATAAAATTTATGATTTTTCAACCTGTAAAAAATCTAATTCAACTGGTGTTTCACGTCCGAAAAATGAAACATGAACATTAATTTTTCCTCTATCCTGATAAACTTCATGAACAGTACCCATAAAGTCTGAAAAAGGTCCGTCTTTGATTCTAACTGATTCTCCAACATTAAATCCAATTTTCACTTGAGGCGCATCTGATTCCATTCTACCTTTGATCCTGTCAACTTCTTCTTTTTCTAGTGGAACAGGTTTAGGCCTTTGCTCATTTTCATCTACCATAGAGATAAAGCCTGTTACTCNTGGTGTATTTCTGACTGCATACCAAGTGTCATCATCCATAATCATATGAATTATGATATACCCAGGATACATTTTCTTCTCAACAGTTTTTTTTTCTCCCTGCTTAATCTGAACTTCCTCTTCCTTAGGAACTACAACATCAAAAATTTTGTCTTTAAGGTCCATTGTCTTAATTCTTTGTTCGAGATTTTGTTGTACACGATCCTCATGACCAGAATAAGTATGAACCATATACCAACCAGAAATAATTTTATTATTTTCGTTTGAAATTGTGGTCATTATATTATCCTCCTCCTGAAAATATTGAAAAAAGCCTAGCAAATAGCATATCAACTAAACCTAGCAATATTCCTATAAATGTGGATAATACAATAACAAGTACTGTTAGCCTTGTTGCTTCTTGACGTGTTGGCCATGAAACTTTTCTTAGCTCCGAAAAAACTTCGGAAAAAAATCTAAAGAGAGAAAAACCTGAAGATTTAGAAACTCCTGGACCTGAAGTGCCTCTGACTGTATTTCTAGCCAAATCTTACCTCTTTTCCTTGAATAATTGTACATTTCTACAAGAAGAGGAAGGACAAAACTTTTTCAATTNAATTCTGTCTGGAGTATTTCTTCTATTTTTTTCTGTATGGTAACTATAAGGTTTACAATTAGGATCTGTACAGATCATTTCAACCAAAGTCCTAACAGCATTTTTTTTTGCCATAATTTACTTTCTTTGACTAATAATATAAGTACTTTATTTCTGTACTTCTATTATTACTCCTGATCCAACAGTCTTACCACCCTCTCGAATAGCAAATCTAAGATTTTCTTCTAATGCAACCGGATACATTAATTCAATATTCATAACTGTGTTATCTCCCGGCATAACCATTTCAACTCCTTGTTCAAGGGTTAGTTCACCAGTTACGTCAGTAGTTCTAATATAGAATTGAGGCTTATAACCTGAGAAAAAAGGAGTGTGTCTTCCACCTTCATCTTTTGTCAAAACATATACCTGTGCTTTAGCTTTTGTGAATGGAGTTATTGACCCAGGTTTTGATAAAACAGCACCTCTAGAAACATCCTCTCTCTCAATTCCTCTTATCAGCGCACCGACAGCATCTCCAGGTTGACCTTCTTCTAGTGTTTTATGAAACATTTCAACACCAGTAACTGTAGTTGTTACAGTATTACCAAAACCAACAATTTCAATTTCATCTCCAGTTTTGACTATTCCTCTTTCAACTCTACCTGTTACTACTGTACCTCTACCTTTAATTCCGAATACGTCTTCTACAGGCATTAAGAAAGGCTGATCAACAGGTCTATCAGGAATTTCAATGTAATCATCAACAGCTTTCATCAACTCATGAATAGATTGAACCCATTTGTTATCCTGATCTTCGGCATTCTCTAATGCCTCAAGAGCACTAACTTTTACAACTGGTATTTCATCACCAGGAAAGCCATTTTTTGTTAATAATTCTCTAATTTCTAGTTCAACAAGTTCGAGTAATTCTTCATCATCTACAGTATCAGATTTATTCAAAGCCACGACTAATTTTGGAACATTCACCTGTCTAGCTAAAAGAATATGTTCGTATGTCTGAGGCATTGGTCCATCAGCAGCAGAAACTACAAGGATTCCACCATCCATCTGTGCAGCTCCAGTAATCATATTCTTAATATAGTCTGCGTGACCAGGACAATCAACGTGTGCATAGTGTTTAGTTTCAGTTTCATACTCTGTATGAGTAGTTGCAATAGTAACACCTCGCTCCTTTTCTTCAGGAGCATTATCTATTTCATCAAATGCTTTTGCTTGTACATTATTATTAACTGAAGCGAGTACATTTGTTATTGCAGCAGTTAATGTGGTCTTTCCGTGATCAACGTGACCTATTGTTCCCACGTTAACGTGAGGTTTACTTCTATCAAATACTTGTTTAGCCATCTTTTCTCAATCTCCTAAGAAATGTCCTAATTTATAATTTATAACAATTAAAGTTTCATATAATAATTAAATTTTCAACTTAACATTATATATTATATATGAATAATATAATAATGCTAAGGTGTTAAATTGTATATTTTTGCACAGTTTGGAGCCCACACCGAGGATTGAACTCGGGACCTCATTCTTACCAAGAATGCGCTCTACCACTGAGCTATGTGGGCTTTTGGTTTAAAAAAAACCCATTTAGTGGTGCAGGGGACAGGATTCGAACCTGTGAAGCATAAAGCGGCAGATTTACAGTCTGCTGGGTTTAACCACTCCCCAACCCCTGCTAGNTA
>PAOV01000034.1 GCA_002708145.1 Chloroflexota bacterium | reverse complement strand
CCAGGCCCTCCTAATTTAATCGAATCAATAACTAATAATTCTGCACCTGGGTATACAATTAATTGATTAATTTCTAAAAATGATTTTGTATTATTCCAATCTCCTGTACTATCTTTTATGCCTACAATTACATCCGGATATTTTGCCTTTAATTTAGTTACTAATTCAGCAGATAACGGGACTCCAGTCATAGCAGGTATATGATATAAATAAATTTTTAAATCAGGGTGATTAATTTCTTCAATTATTTTTTCGTAGTGGTCAAATAAACCTTCGTCAGATATACCTTTGTAATAAAAATGTGGAAGAACCATTACTCCATGACAACCTAAGTCCATGGCGTGTCTACTGATTTTAACTGTATCGGGAAGATTGCATAGACCAGTACCAGGAATTAATACTTTTGGGTTTACCCCGTTTTGTATCATGCTTTCTAGCGCATTCATTCTTTCCTCATTGCTGACAGATAACGCCTCTCCGGTAGTTCCAAAGGGAGCTAGTCCTGAGCAACCATTTTCTAAAAGATAGTTTGCAAATTCATTATATAATTCGTTGTTCAAAGAAAGATCGTCATTGAANGGAGTTAGTATTGGAGCNATAAGTCCTTTAATCATTTANATTTCCTTAGTNATCTANTGGCTCATATTTTAATAGTGTTAATTCATTTTTTTTATGNANGAAAANAGNNCGNAATTTCATTCCTATAATTAAGTTTTCTGGCTTTGGATNAATATTAATTATNTTTGTTGGTATTATTACACCTTCTTTAAGTTTTACAAGTGCTGTTACGTATGGTGTATCATCTATAAAATTTTTATGCGGTGCTGCATATACGATTGAAAATGTATATAATTCTGCTTCTCCAGTAACTTCAACCCACTCTAANTCTTCANTAGGNTTATGTATTGAAATTTGCCTTGGNAAAAATTGANANNTTTTNGTAATTTTTGATCTTTGTANGAAGATTTTTTCTTTTTTTAAGTTTTCCCAATAATAATCAGATTCTGGTTGAGCAACTGGCTGTATCATATAATTTATCCTAATCTTTTCCTAGTATAATTGTTCCGGTTGAGGATAATAATCCTCCTGTTCCATGCACTAATGCAAGATTACAGGTGTCTAATTGTCTATCCTGAGCTTGCTTTCTCATTTGTCTAGCTGCTTCCACTATTGTAAAAATACCATACATTCCTGGATGTGTATAAGATAGTCCNCCACCATTAGTATTTAATGGGAAGTTTCCACCAGGCCCCAATATTTTAGACTTAATAAAATCTGGTCCTTCACCAGGTTTACAAAATCCAAGATTTTCAAGCGTTACTAAAACTGTATATGTGAAAGAATCATATATCATGGCTAAATCAAAATCAGAGTGCTTTACACCTGCCATTTTCATTGCTTGTGGCCCAGTGTAGGTTCCAAATGCTTTAGTTAAATCAGGCATTTGAGATATCATCGAATGATCATGACCTTCAGCTGCACCGAGAATAGATACACTACCATTTTTAGAATCTTTTGCACGCTCTTTGCTTGTAATAACAACTGCAGCTNCTGCATCTGTAACAAGACAACAATCTAATAAATGGAAAGGCCAGGCAATCCATCTTGAATTATGATAATCTTCTTCAGTCATTTTTTTATCATAAAAATATGCTTTTGGATTTAAATTAGCCCATGATCTGGTTTGTAAAGCTATACTTGCCATTGCTGCTCTAGTTTTTTCTTCGCCATATTCATGCATATATCTTTTTGCAGCCATAGCATAAGATATTGGAGGNCCNATAATTCCATGAGGGCTTTCATATTGTGCCATAGGTGCTGCGGGATTTCTNGGCATAGGNTCTCTATCAGATCTACCTGATTGGCCATGTGTTATAAGCGCAACCTCACAATAACCTGATGCAATGGCAGATAATGCATGAGCAACATGAATAACAAATGATGAACCACCAACAGATGTACCATCTGTAAATTTTGGACTTATTCCAAGATATTCAGCAATATCTAATGTTGACCAACCAGCTGTGAAAAGACCATCCACATCCGATAGGTTTAATCCAGCATCATCTAAGGCATTAATAGCTGCTTCTGCATGAAGTGCTATAGGAGATTTATCAGGAACTTTGCCAATTTTATTTGATTCAGCAACCCNAATTATGTGAGCTTCACCAGAAATATTTCTTAGTTTATTTATATTTGCCATTATCTGTTTGCAGCTTTCAAAATTCTATCTATNGTTTTTTTACTCTTGAGTTGGCTAAAATTATTTCCNTTGAGTAATGTTATAGATACTAAACCATTTTTTACAGTTTTCATATCTGTTTTGACGTTAGAATTATTATTNTTTTCTTGAGATCTTAATTGTGATAATAAAATTTGGTAGTNATTTTCAGATTGTTTTTCAGTTGTTATATTTAAATCAGAGTTTTCAGGTATAGTTTCGATTGCAGGTTCATTTTTTCTTTTCAACTTATTGGGAAAATTTATATTTAAGAATGTTTTATCAGGAATGTTTTTTGAAATACATTCTTTGACTATTTTATTTATCATTGGTTGTATATAACTACTATTAATCGATTCAAATGATTCTGATGAAAAAGCTATACTTTTTATTCCCTGAGCGTTAGCTATCATAGCAGCTCCAATTGTTCCTGAAATCAATATATTTCGACTAAGATTACACCCATTATTAATCCCTGATAGAACTATAGATGGATTTTTACAGATTTCTTTTAATGCAATAATAGCTGAATCAGCTGGAGTTCCATCAACCGAGAAACATTTTACTCCTTTTATTAGACTTTTTTTACTTTTAACTTTAAGGTTTTTTAGGAAGGTGATGCTACCGCTTGTTCCTGATTTATTATACTTAGGTGCAACTATTGTGACTTCACCTAAATTTACTACAGATTTAGCTAGAGCCCAGATACCTTCGCTTTCTACACCATCATCGTTTGTAATTAAGATTTTCATAATTTTATTTTCTTATAATAATTTGTTTAAATATTAAAATTCGATATTGCTTTTTTTGATGAATCAATTCCACCTAAACTTTCCGCATTTTCTAAGGCGTTCTTTATTGAATAATTAACACTTTCTAGAGCAGCAGAATGAATTTCGTCTATATTTACTTCTTTTTTTGATTCATTGGTTGATAAACCAAAAATTGTATCACCGTCATTAGCAGTATGAGAAGGTCTTATGCTTAAGGCAACTCCATCCTGTCCTGCCATGGCGAGTCTTGTAGCTTGGATTTTATCTAAAGTTGCATTTGTAGCAACTATACCAATAGTGGTATTAGTGAAAAAAGTTTTTCTGTTTTTTGGAGGATTTTTTATCAATATTTCACTAGTATCTAAAAAACCTTCAGATGATTTTGGCCCGGCAATAATCTCTCCATTTTTTGAATCAAATATGCTACCAAAAGCATTAACAGCTATCAAAGATCCAACCTTAATTCCATTAGAAATTTTTATACAAGATGTACCTATACCACCCTTAATGGAAAATTTTTTACCAAGTATTTTTCCAACCGTACAACCCGTTCCAACACCATAGTTTCCTGTTGGAAATTTTTTTTGAGCAGTAGATGCTGCGATATATCCGGCGTTTTGATCTGGTCGTATTTTATGATTAATAAATCCAAGATCAAAAATCACGGCACTAGGAACTATTGGTATTACTGATCGACCATACTTTATACCAATTTTTTTTTCTTCAAGAAAATCCATTACTCCGTTAGAAGCTCCCAAACCGAATGCACTACCTCCACTAAGAAGTATTCCATTTATCCATTTATGGCTAGCTAAAGGATCTAAGAGGGCTGTTTCTTTTGAGCCTGGCGCAGCGCCTCTAATTTCTATCCCTGCCGACATTTGCATATCAGAAATTAGTGCAGTACACCCCGTTCCATTATCTAGATCTGTATAGTGCCCTACTTTTATCCCAGTTATATCAGTTATTGATCCATAATTACTCATAATAAGATTGTAGCAATTTAATTTAAAATTATGTTTTATTTGCTCTGTAGTAATATATAAATTCCAACAGTAATAATATTTATGATAAATTTTATATATATAGTTTTATATATGCATAAGATAAAGGTTCAGTAATTTGGGATTTAAGCAGCTAGCACCAGCATACGGATTCGATGATGTTTCTATTTCTCCTGGTATAGAAACAATTAATCCAGATATGACAGATTTATCATTCTCTATCGGAGAACAAAAATTTCAAATCCCATTTATAGCTTCTGCCATGGATGCAGTAGTTGACTCAGGTTTTGCATCATCAATGACTAAGGCTGGAGGACTTGGTGTTATGAATATGGATGGTATAAATATTAGATATNAAGAACTANANCANGTATATGAAGANATAATTAATGCTCCNAAANAAAAAGCAACTGAGATTATGCAAAANATNTACTCNAAACCTGTAGATAAAAATCTCATTTCAAAAAGGNTAGAAGAAGTTAAGNAAAATGGTGGNATAGTTGCNGTTTCATTNGTNCCTCAAACNGCNAAAAAACATNCTCCAATNGCAGTNGAAGCNGGNGCTGATATNGTTGTAATTCANGGNACTGTNGTAACAGCTAGNCANTCNTCAAAAAGTNTAGAAGGNTTAATATTATCNAAGTTNAAAAAANAATTAGATGTNCCAATTATTGTAGGAAANACAGTATCTTANGATGTNACTAAAGAACTTATGGANGAAAACATTGATGGNATTTTAGTTGGAGTNGGNCCAGGATCAGTNTGTACAAGNAGNGAAGTTTTGGGTATAGGTNTTCCTCAGATATCNGCAACNATTGAATGCGCNGCNGCAAGAGATGATTATTATAANGANAATGGCAGNTATNTTCCAATAATTACAGATGGAGGNATTAGNACAGGTGGTGATGTTTGTAAATCATTTGCAGCAGGAACNGANGCTGTNATGATAGGAAGTCCTTTTGCCAANTGNAANGAAGCTCCNGCAAAAGGNTTTCATTGGGGTATGGCTACATGGCATGATTCTTTGCCAAGAGGTACCAGAATAAAATTAGGTGCGGAATATTCATTAGATGAATTATTATTTGGTCCATCATCTCGAACAGATGGTACATTAAATCTTGTAGGTGCATTACGGGTATGTATGGGATATGTTGGAGCTAGAAATTTAAAGGATATGAATAAAGCAAAAATGGTATATGCTCCTGCAGTAAAAACGGAGGGTAAAATATATCAGTCAGCTGGATTAGGTGTATGAAATTTATTAGACCAAGAGGAACTTCGGATATATTACCTGATCAGTATGATTATTGGAATTACGTCGTTGAAACGGCTAGGAATACAGCTATTCAATTTGGATTTGGGCATATTGAAACACCTACATTTGAAAATACTGATTTATTTAGACGTGGGGTTGGCGAAGAAACTGATGTAGTAAAGAAAGAAATGTATTCTTTCGAGGATCTCGGAGGTGATTCCATAACACTTAGACCAGAAGGCACAGCATCAGTATGTAGGGCGTATATTGAAAATGGTATGAAAAATTTTCCCCAACCTCAAAAGTATTTTTACAGTGCCTCTATGTTTCGTTATGAAAGACCTCAGGCGGGAAGATTGCGCGAGCATCATCAATTTGGATGTGAGGTAATTNGTGACGGTAGTCCTGAATATGATGCAGAAATAATACAATTAGGTTGGAAATACATAAAGAATTTGGGTTTAAGTGATATAAAACTTAAAATAAATACTTTGGGGGACCTTGAAAGTAGGGAAAAATATTTAAGAGATTTATCGGATTACTTTAAGAAATATATTGATAAACTACCCAAAATTGATATTGATAGATTATTAAGATCTCCTCTTAGATTATTAGATTCAAAAGAGTTTATTACTAAGAAGCTTGCAAGTGACGCTCCAAAATCAATAAATTATTTATCGAAAGATTCAAAAACACACTGGCATAGACTTATCTCTTTATTGGACAGATTTAGTGAAATTAGCAAAGATTTTCACTATGAAATTGATAATAATTTGGTTAGAGGCTTAGATTATTATAATAGGACAGTATTTGAGTTTGTTCCAAAAAATTCTGGTAGCCAGGGTACTATTTTAGGTGGTGGAAGATATGATCCTTTAATAGAGATGTTAGGAGGACCACCAACACCCGGAATAGGTTTTGGATCAGGTATTGAAAGGATGATATTAGAACTTAAGAAGCAGAAAATTAATATCCCAAAGAATCCGCCTGTAGATATAGTCATAATACATATGGGTGATACGATAGAAAATATGTGGAGGGTAATTTCAGACTTAAGAGATCATGGTTTATCCACAGTTTTTGCTCCAAAAAGGTCAATGAAATCTCAAATGCGTTATGCAAATAGCATTAATGCAAAAATTGCAATTATTATTGGGCCTGAAGAAATTTCTAAAAATTTAGTTAACATAAAGGACTTGAGCACTTCTTCTCATCAGATTGAAGTTTCATTAGATAGTAATTTGATACTAAAATATATAAGAGAAAATATATCGTAAAAAATGCAGCAATCAATGCAAAATAGATTAGATGAAATTCAAGCTAGATACTTTGAAATAGAGAAGCTTATGTCTCAAAATGAAATAGCATCTGACCCAAATTCTATAAGAAAGCTTGGAAGAGAATATAGCCAGTTGCAAACAATAGTAGATTTATGGCGTGATATTAATGATAGTGAAAAAAACCTAAGTGAAACTAGAGAAATAATAAAAGATGAAACCGATTCTGACGTCATTGAAATGGCTAAAGAAGAAGTTCAATTACTAGAGGAAAAGATACAAATTTCAACTGAAAAAATTAGGCTTGAATTAATACCTAAGGATGATGCAGATCTAGCGGATGCNGTAATTGAGATTAGAGCAGGTGCTGGAGGAGATGAAGCAGGATTATTTGCTTCAGATGTTTTCAGGATGTATCAAAGATACTCTGAAATCAAGTCATGGAAATTAAAAATCTTAAGTCAGAATGATACAGGTGTGGGTGGGATAAAAGAAGTAACTTTTGAAATAAGTGGAGAAAAAGTTTATCAAAGATTACATTTAGAGAGTGGTGTTCATAGAGTACAAAGAGTTCCTTCTACTGAATCACAAGGAAGAATTCACACTTCTACTATCACTGTAGCAGTTTTACCTAAAGCTGAAGAAATTGATATTGATATTAATGAAAACGACTTAAAAATTGATGTTTTTCATTCTGGAGGAGCTGGAGGCCAAAATGTCAATAAAGTTGCAACTGCTATAAGGATTACTCATGAACCATCTGGAATAGTAGTCCAATGCCAAAATGAAAGATCTCAATTACAGAATAAATTGCAGGCGCTTGAAATCTTAAGATCTAGGCTGTGGGATAGTGAAATTAGGAAACAGAGTGAAGAGATAAGTGCAAATCGTAAATCTCAAGTTGGAACTGGTGATAGATCTGAAAAAATTAGGACTTATAACTTCCCACAATCAAGAATTACTGACCATAGAATTAATGTAACTAGTCATCAAATGACTCAAGTTCTTGATGGAGATTTAGATGTTTTTATTGAACCTCTACTTCAAGAAGAACAAGCAAAAAAATTGGCATCTTTGGATGATACTAGTAGTTAATTGAAAAATTTAAATTTTAGAGAATTATATAATTTTATAATGAATTGTCTTCATGACAACAAGATAGATGAGTATGAGATTGAAGCCTCAATATTATTAAAGTTTTTTTTAAAAGAAAAAAAAATAAAACAAAATGGTAATATTTCTTATTCAGATCAAGAATTTTTATTAGATTTGATAAAAAAAAGATCATCAGGTTTTCCCTTACAGTATATAACTCAAGAGGTGAATTTTTATAAATCTAAGTTTTATGTTGACAATAATGTATTAATTCCTCGCCCTGAAACAGAAATTTTAATTGAGGAATGTTTAGATTTTATTAAAAAAAATAATATACAAAATCCTAAAATAATTGATATCGGAACAGGTTCCGGTGCAATTGCAATTTCCATAGCAAAAGAGATTCCTAAATCTAAAATATTTGCTGTTGATATTTCAAAAAAGGCAATAGAAATAGCTAAAAATAATGCCAAAAATCATGATGTGAAAATTAATTTTGTAGAAGGAAATCTATTTGGAGGCATAGATTCTAATTTTGATGTAGTTATTTCAAATCCTCCATACATAATGAGTGAGAAGATTAAAAATCTTCAAAAGGAAGTGCTTCATGAACCTATTTTAGCTTTAGATGGTGGTAAAGATGGAGTTAGTGTAATTTCAAAAATTATTAGACAGTCACTTAATAAAATTAACACTGCTAATCCTTCTGGAATATTTATAGAAATTGACCCACAAATTTTAAAACCGCTAGAAAAAATATTATTTGAATTATGTAAAGATTTTCAAGTTAATATAAAAAACGACTATTCTGGACTTATAAGGATTTTATCTATCATCATATAACTCAATTTATTTACACGTTATAAGAGTTTTATTCTACACGCAAAATGTTTAATTTTTGGATCAAATTATAATTTATACACGGAAAAGTGTAATCTATATACTACTATAATGTAATTTATACACGGAACGCTACACGGAATCGAATATTAATACCCTCTTCGATTTTTTATGGTAGATAAGGTAATATTGTGAAGTGTTTTTTCTCCAGAAAAATGTCTATAAAGCTCATTAACCATCTCCTCAAAAAATCTTGTTCTAGATCTCTTGGTTGTTCCCGCAATATGTGGTGATAAAAAAACGTTGTGTAAATTTCGGATTTCTGAATTTACTGGTATTGGTTCAGGTTCAAAAACATCTAAGCATGCTGTTATTTTCTTGCTCTTTAGTGCATTGATCAAATCTTTGGAATTTACTATTTTACCTCTAGAAACATTAATGAACACTGCGCCGTCTCTCAAAAGGTCAAAATGTTTTTTATTAATCATATTTTTTGTTTTTTGAGTTAATGGTGCCAAGCATACAATTACGTCATTATTTAAAAATATATCATTTAATTCTACTTGAGAATAGTTTAATTTTTTTAGGATATTTTTTGAAATATAAGGATCATAAACCGAAATTTTTGTCTTAAATGGTTCAAGATATTCGCAAAGCTTTTTAGCAATATAACCAAAGCCAATTAAACCAATTTTTTTACCTGTTAGTTCTTCATTTTGAAATATGAGATCTTCTTTTTCATTATTTGGGTCCCAGTGTTTTTTATCTATAATTTTTCTAAAATGATATCCTCCACTTCTAAGACCAATTAAAATTAATCCTAGAGCCCATTCTGAGACAGGGTATGAAGATCCATGAGAAGTATCTATAACATTTATTTTTTTTTCGATAGCATATTCGGAATTTATTCTTCTTGAAAATCTATCACCTTCTAACTCTCCAATAAATGTTAAATTTTTTGAGCTTTCTATGATTTCTTTACTAATTTTGGGTGAACCATGACAAACAATCACAGCATTAAGATTTTCTGTAAAGTTTTTTAAGATATTTATAATTTCCTCTGATGAATGTGGGGATTCTTCCCAACTGGAAATTTCATTAAATTCCTTCCATTGAAATTTACAAATTTGTTTAAGTTTTTCTAGATCATTTTGCTCTATGTAATTATCATAAACTTCTTTATTACATATAAGTCCCACTTTAGGTAGAAATTTTTTCATAATTTTTTTATAGTTGATTCAAAATTAATAATTTTTCATATATATTATCAAATTTTTATTTATAATTGGATAAATATATACTGGAGTATTATTATGTTTAATTTCGTTTCTAGAAGATCTACAGTCCTGGCCAAAAATGGAATGGTTGCTACTAGTCAACCTCTTGCATCTCAAACAGGGTTACAAATATTAAAAAATGGAGGTAATGCAGCTGATGCAGCTGTTGCAACAGCTGCTGTGCTTAATGTTGTCGAACCTATGTCTACGGGAATTGGTGGTGATATGTTTGCTCTATATTGGGATAATCAACAAAAAAAGGTATTTGCTCTTAATGGATCCGGTCGTCAATCAATTAATGCAAACGTAAAAGATTTAAGTAATTTAGGTTTGAAATCTATACCTAATGAAAAAGATTATTCACATTTTGCTGTAAGTGTTCCAGGAACTGTTGATGGATGGGAATCATTAATTACTAAATTTGGTTCAATGGAATTATCAGATGTTTTGCAGGACTCTATTTATTATGCAGAAAAAGGTTTTCCTGTATCAGAGATTATTTCAAATACCTGGCGATCTAATGAAGTGGTTGAAAAATTAAAATTCAGAAAATCAGGAGATCAATTCTTGCCTAATGGTAAGGCTCCAAAGTATGGTGAATTTGTAAAATTACCTGAACTTGCTAAATCTTTAAGAATAATTGCTCAAGGAGGAGCGAAGGCTTTTTATAACGGTGAAATAGGCTCTGCTTTATCCAATTTTATTCAGTCTGAAGGGGGCTGGTTATGCATGGATGATCTTATAAATCATAAATCTGAATGGGTTGAACCTATTACTACGAATTATAGAGGGTATGATATTTGGGAATGTCCTCCAAATGGTGCAGGAATCATAGCACTTATGGCCCTAAATATTGTTGAAGATTTTGATATTAGGTCAATGGGGTTACAATCATCTGAAACATATCATTATCTAATTGAAGCTATGAGATTAGCTTTTGCTGATGGTTTATTTTATGTAGCNGATCCNCANAANTCAGNTGTACCANTTANTCAATTGTTATCAAAANATTATTCAACTTNGAGAGCNAAAGAANTNNNNAGAGATCANAAAAATACTAACNTATCNTTTGGAAATCCNATAGGAGGNNGTGATACNGTATATNTATCTGTNATTGATNCAGANNGTAACGCATGNTCATTNATNAANAGTNTATANAGTAGNTTTGGNACAGGNTTNGTTGTTCCNGNGTATGGNATAGCTNTACAGAATAGAGGCTCTTTGTTTTCNCTTGATNTAAANCATCCAAATTATTTGGAGCCTAANAANAGACCATATCATACNATAATNCCNGGAATGGCTACTAAAAATGGTGANNTNCANCTTAGTTTTGGNGTNATGGGAGGTTTNCAGCANCCTCAGGGNCATCTCCAAACTTTNGTNAANATGATAGATTTTGACTTAGATCCTCAAAANGCCTTGGANGNATTAAGGTTCAGAATAGATGTAGANGGNGATGGAACAGTTCACNTAGAAGANGGAGTGANNTCTAAATTAGTGAATGAATTATCTAAAAANGGNCANAATNTAAATGTTGTTTCAGGATANGATAGAGTNAGTTTTGGNGGNGGNCAGATAATTTNNANAGATNNTTCTANNGGTCTATTGATGGGNGGAACAGAGCCANGAAAAGATGGAATAGCTGTTGGATGGTAGAATTTTAGAACTTTATAGAATATAATAGAATATTATACCTTTTTATATCTTTTTATATAATGAATCTAAAAGTTCGAGAAGTTGCAATAAAATTAAATGTAAGTGAGAAAACTGTTTATAAATGGCTTTCCCAGGGGATTATTCCTGCAAAGCGCCTTGGAAAAACTTGGGTTATATCAGAAAGTTCAATTGAAAAAATTATAAACCCAGACATATATCCAAAAGAGCAATCAGAAAACATTACTCAACATCAGAGGGGTATTATTAATCCAAATGATTCAGATATTTCAGAATACAAGGCTCTTGATAAATTTACGGATTTTCTTTCTTCAGGTATAGAGCATGGATTTGAGAGAATCCTTGGCCCTAGAAGCATTGATACGAAAACTATAGAAATAATTTCAGATGTTTTAGACTCATCGTCTGGAGAAATACTTCTGCAGGGTATTGGGCTTAGAGAATTTTTTGGAGATAAAGGCTATGCTGATATTCTTAGAAGAATGTTAAACGAAAACAGAAAAATAAACATTAAGGCATTATTGGTGAATCCAAATAGTGATTTTGCTAAAGCTAGAGCTATAGCTGAAGATGGAATGGTCTTTGATGATGAAGAAATTTTTAGATCAGGTCCACTATATAGTGATAGCTGGAGAAGTATGAATATGATTGCGACAATGAAAAAAAAAGCTCAAGATTTATCTAGATTCTCTCTTAATGTAAAGTTTGTTGATCATTGGCCATCATCTTATCTTATAATGACAGAAAAATTTACTTTTTTAGAATCATATCAGTTTGCTAATTTACAAAATATTTACGGTGAATCATCCTTTGATGGTTTAGTTCCAATGCTACAAATAAAGTCGCAAAGTGATTATGCTAGAATATTAAGAAATCATTTTGACTATATATGGTCTGGAGCAAATCCTTACGTTAAAATATTTTCTCTTTCGGAAATTTCAGAAAAAATGATAATAAATTAGTTCCGGAACTTTACGGAACTAATTATAGAAAAAAAAGCACTATTATCCTAATAAATATGAGTATTATTTAAAATATTATTTAAAGTATCTTTAGTTTAATTAAGGAGATAGTAATGGGTAAAATTAATGTAGCTATAATAGGTGCTGGGAATTGCGCTTCATCACTTGTTCAGGGTTTACATAAGTATAGTGAAATTGATGAAAATTCAGAAAAAATTCCTGGATTAATGCACAATGTTCTAGGAGGATATGCTCTAAGTGATGTGAATATAGTTGCGGCATTTGATGTTGATAAAGAAAAAGTTGGTAAAGATTTATCAGAAGCTTTGTTTACCAAGAATAATAACGCTCTAAAATTTCATGATGTACCAAATATGGGAGTAAAAGTTGATAGGGGTATGACTCATGATGGTATAGGAGAGTATCTGGAAGAAATAATTGATAAGGCAAGTGGAGAAACTTCAGATATTGTGGGGATATTAAGAGATAGAAAAGTAGATGTTGTAATTAATTATCTCCCAGTAGGATCGGAACAGGCAACAAAATGGTATGTTGAGCAAGTTCTTTCCGCTGGATGTGCTTTTGTAAATTGTATTCCGGTATTTATAGCTAAGGAACCTTACTGGCAAAAAAGATTCAAGGACAGGGGTTTACCTATTGTTGGTGATGATATTAAGTCACAAGTTGGAGCAACAATTGTTCATCGTGTATTAGCTAGACTTTTTGAAGATAGAGGTGTCAGGTTAGATAAAACATATCAATTAAATTTTGGTGGCAATACAGATTTNTATAACATGCTTGAAAGATCAAGGCTAAAATCTAAAAAAATTTCAAAAACTAATGCTGTTCAATCCCAGTTAGAAAAAGAATTACCCACAGATGATGTTCATATCGGTCCATCAGATCATGTCCCTTGGCTAGAAGACAGAAAATGGGCGTATATTAGATTAGAAGGTACTTCATGGGGAGATCAACCATTAAATGTAGAATTAAAATTAGAAGTAGAGGATAGTCCAAACTCTGCTGGTGTCGCAATTGATGCAATAAGAAATGCTAAAATTGCCTTAGATAAAGGTATAAGTGGAGCTGTAGAACCTGCATCAGCTTATTTTATGAAATCTCCACCAGTACAAATGCGTGACGATGATGCTAGGAAGGCAGTAGAAGATTTTTCGGATGTCTTATAGGTAGTAATAATTGGTACAAAAAGAGTAAGATTAGACCAGATTTTCAATTCATTCAAAATAATAAATTGTTATACACTTAAGTCTAATTGTAGATAATATTTTTTAGGAAATGATATGAAAATAGCCGAGATTTCCCCTTATGATTTTGCTCATCCTGGTGGTGTTCAAAGGCATATATCTTCACTAAGTAATGAATTAATTCTAAGAGGTCATGATGTTTCAGTTATTGGCCCATGCTCTAAGGACAATCCTTTAGTTAACCTAGAAAATGTTAATTTTGTTCCATTAGGTAGATCTATTCCATTTCCAACTGCGGGTTCAATTGCAAGAATTTCAATTTCATTATGGCACGAATGGAGATTAAAATCTTTTTTAGAATCTGAAAATTTTGATATTGTTCATATACATGAGCCTTTGATGCCACTTACCTCCTTGACAGCAGCAAGATTTTCTAGATCCACAACTATTGGTACATTCCATGCCTATAATGAAGGTCGGTCTAAAGGTTATATTTTAGGTAAAAGACTAAGATTGCTTGAAAGGTTTGCCAATAGATTAGATGGAAGAATAGCTGTATCAGAACCTGCTAAAAATTTTCATAATAAATACTTTCCATATGATTATAAGGTTATTCCAAATGGTTTAGATGTAGATAGATTTTCAAATCCTTCAAAAAGACCTACAGTTATGAAAAAGGAAAATATAAATTTACTTTTTGTAGGAAGAGTGAATGAATCTAGAAAAGGNCTACGATATGCGCTNGGTGCATACTCCAGGTTAAAATGGCAATATCCAAATTTACGATTAATTGTTGTTGGATCAGGAGTCCCGGATAAAGAATCATACAGAGTGATGGGAGAAAGGTCCTTAGATGATGTAATATTTTTGGGTCCGATGTCAGAATCAGAACTGCCAAGTTACTATCAACATGCAGATATATTCTTAGCGCCAAATACCGGTAAAGAAAGCTTTGGATTTATTACTATAGAGTCTATGGCTTCGTCAACACCTGTAGTAGCAACCAGTATTCCTGGATTTAAGTCAGTAATTAAGGATGGCTATAATGGTATTTTAGTTGATCCAAAAAATGAAAAATCATTAGCTGTATCTATAAAAAAACTTATTGATAATCCATCTCTTAGAACATCGCTTGAATTAAACGGCAGGTTATCAGTTGAACAGTATAGTTGGAAGAAAGTAACAAATAGTATAATTCGTTATTTTAATAAAATAAAAAATCATACTGGATACTCCCATAAAAAATCTAAAAAAAGAGCTAAAATTTTATGAATTTAGATTTACAAAAATTTAGGTATAAGTTTCGGTATTTTATTGAACAATATTATGAAAAACCTTTAGTGAATTTTTTCGTGAGTATTAAATTTTCACCATCTATGATTACGATTTTAGGTCTCATAATTACATTTATTTCATCATTTTTTATTTACAAGGGTCTTTTTGTTTTTTCTGCTATTATACTTATCATTGGTTCCTCATTTGATATGTTAGATGGAGGGGTTGCAAGAAGAACAAATTCTGTAAGTAAGGAAGGAGCATTATTAGATTCTGTTTTTGACAGGATTTCAGAGGCTTTAGTATTAGTATCTATAGCTTTTTATTATCTAAATAATGAATCAACAAATGGTTATGAAATATATCTTTGTTTTATAAGTTTAGTTGGATCTATCATGGTAAGTTATATTCGTGCTAGGGCAGAATATTTAGGAGCTACGGGTACTGCTGGAATATTAACAAGACCTGAAAGATTAATAATTATAATTTTTTCTTTGTTATTAGGTAATCCCATTTATGCTTTATGGATACTTGCAGTTGGTACACCTATTAGTGCGGGAATTAGATTTTTTGACTCATGGAAAACTTTAAGAAAAAAATAAAATTACTGCTTTTACTATTTTTCCCGATTTTTATTTTTACAATTATTTTCAATAGTGATAATTTATATTCAGATTCCATAGAAGATATAAATATAATTGATCAAGTAGCCACTTCAGAATTTCCTAAAGGTATAAAATTTAACCTAAATTTTAATTCTAAAAAACAAATAGAAGATATCAAATTAGTGATGAATATTGGTAATCGAAGTGTTTCTCAGTACTCATATATGGTTTTTAGCAGCTCAAAAAATCAGATTGTATCAGAATATTTTCATAATGCAGGAAATATAAATAATTATATTCCTCCATCAACAAATATTACTTATTTTTATGAGTTTATTTTTGATGATAAGTCCTCNTATATTTCAGAAGATTTTTCGTTTTTTTATCATGATAAAAGATTTAATTGGCAAGAAACAAATACTGAAAATTCTAATGTATTTTTTTATGATATCCCTTTAGATTTAGCAAAAGAAATATCAAACATATCTGATCAAACGATTAATGATATGTCTAGATTACTAAACGTAAATATATATAGTGCAATTAATCTAGTAATTTACAACAATAAAAATGAGATGGACTCCGCTGTAATACATAAAAGTAAAACATCCAGTGAAAAATTGATTGTCTTAGGTCAGGCTTTTTCGGATGAAGGGGTAGTAATTGTTTTACTGGATGAACAGATTTTAGAAACAGTAGTTCATGAAATAACTCATATTGTCAGTTCCATTGCCACTGATGGTAGTGAATTTTTACCTCTCTGGTTGAACGAAGGATTATCAGAATACTCAGATGAATTTCCTGATAAATATAAATCTATTCTTAGATGGGGTATAGAGGAAAAAAATTTAATGCCTTTCAAGCACCTNAATACCTTCCCTGGAGATCCTGAAAAAACTATATTAGCTTATGGGCAAAGTCAAAGTGTAGTAAGATTTTTAATTAATAATTATGGACAAAAAAACTTTTCTGAATTATTTCAACAAATAAGATTTATAAAATCATATCCGGAAGTTAATGATGTGTTTACTAAAATATACGGATTTAATTTAGATGAATTATATATTTCTTGGGAAGCTGATTTATATAATGACTTAGGAATAGTTAGTGAAAAAAATAATAAAAGTTTTTTTGATAAATTTTTTATTAAAAATAATTATTACTTGGTTTTATTTTTTTTATTTGCGTTACTTATATTTATTTTTATTATTAAAAAAGTCAAGAAAATCTAATTTTAATTAGATTATTTAGAGTTTCTCCAAGGATATAAATCATATCTTCCTCTTCAATGAAACTGCAATATTTTCTCAATGCCTCAATAGTTTGTTTGTAAGTCATTGAATCTTGAACTACAGGAAAATCAGATCCCCAACACATATTTTTTCTAAAAGAGTTATAACACTCCTCATAAATCCATTTTGAATTATTATATGGAAATTCCCAATATATTTTATCCACATAATGAAATCCTGAGAATTTCAAAAATATATTATTTAATTTTGAGCTTTCCTTAACCTCAATCAAATTTTTCTTAATATCAGAGTCCTTGGTAGTTAATCCTGACAAATGATGACACAAGATATTTAAGTTTGGAAATTTTGATGCTAATTTTCTTAATTCTTTTTGATGGTGTGGAGCTATTGCTAGAGATGCAATAAGTTTGTTATCACTAGCTAACCTGAAAAAATCTATTCCTTCAGAAGAATTTAACCAAGACCCATCATCCTCTTTTGCCATATAGTGGGTAAATCCAAGCATATTATATTTTTTGATTGCTGATTCGAGCCTTTTAGTAGCTCCTGAAGTGTGATAAGTTTCAGACCACATAGAATCTATATCTACCAATTGTAAAAATTTATTTGGGTANTTTTTTATTTCNTTATANATATATAAATTATTATCANAATTATTAAATATTTCAGCACAGACAATAGTNGCTAAATCAACATTATTTTGAGTGAGTTTATTTAGAAGTATTTCAATAGAACCGTGANTCTCAGNATCNGGTACTTCGGGTAAATATGGCCAAATTTTCCAAGCATGGCAATGTGAATCAATAATCATAATNTAACTTATTATACACAAAACGATAAACACGAAACATATTGGTAACATATNTGAAACATAAAAGAAACAAGNAGGAAACATAAAAGAAATATTTACGATTTACATTAGATTCTATAGATAAAAATTTAATTATAGGAGTAAATTTATGGATTCAGGTCATACCGCATGGATGCTTACAGCATCAGCACTTGTATTTTTTATGACGCCTGGTTTGGCTTTTTTTTATGGTGGTTTAGTAANAGCTAAAAGTTTAGTCAATACTATCATGTTGAGCTTTATAACTATAGGTGTAGTTTCAATTGTTTGGACACTTTGGGGGTATAGTCTAGCTTATGGAAGTGGAGAATTAATAGANGGATTTATTGGAGATTTTTCTTTATTAGGTCTTAATGGAGTCGAAATGTTTTCTCAAGAGGGAGATGCAATAAGTCCATTATATGATGTTTTATTCCAGATGATGTTTGCAATAATAACTCCCGCCTTGATAACAGGAGCTTTTGTTGAAAGGTTTAAGTTTTCTACTTATTTAGTATTTACAGTTATTTGGATCACTATCGTTTATGCGCCTGTAGCTCATTGGGTATGGGGAGGTGGATGGATTGGTGCTGATGGTGCTGGTGCTTTAGATTTTGCAGGAGGTACTGTAATACATATAAACGCTGGAGCAGCAGCAGTTGCAGCGGCCTTACTTGTTGGTAGAAGAAAACTGCCTGGATTACAACCAAATAATGTTCCTTATATAGTCCTAGGGGCTTCAATACTTTGGTTTGGGTGGTTTGGTTTTAATGGAGGTTCAGCATTGGCATCAGATGATTATGCTGTAAATGCTATGCTTGTAACTCAAATTGCTGCCGGTACAGCTGCTACAACATGGGGAATTCTTAGCATGATTAGTTCAGGGAAAATTAGCGCTGTTGGAACTGCTACCGGAGCAGTTGCTGGATTAGTTGCTATTACTCCTGCAGCTGGTGCGGTCAATCCAATGGGTGCCCTGGCAATTGGATTTGGAGCTGGGCTAATTTGTTATTATTCTGTTGAATTAATTCACAAAACTAAATTAGATGATGCATTAGATGTGTTTGCAGTGCATGGTGTTGGAGGCTTATGGGGTTGTATTGCTACAGGTATTTTTGCAATAGAAAGTATAGCTGGTGTTAAAGGACTAATTCAAGGTGAATTTGATCAAGTATTTATTCAAATTTATACTGCTCTTGGTACATTAGCTTATTCATTTGTACTTACATATGGGATTTTGTATGCTCTTGATAAAATTCCATTTTTAGGATTGAGAGTTTCTGAATCAAGCGAAGATCAAGGGCTTGATCTTTCGGAACATGGAGAGCAATCTTCCATTGAGGATGGAGCTAACTAAAAAATTAAAATAACCTGCTAGTAATAATCTTCCTTTACTAGCAGGTTTTTTTATTTAAGAGATACTTTATTTATAAAATAATTATTAAGTTTGGTGTATCATTAAATGTTTTAGGAGCGTAGCTCAGTTGGCTAGAGCACTGGTTTCCAAAACCAGGGGTCGGGGGTTCGAGTCCTCCCGCTCCTGCCATTATTCATAGAAGCCGGGGTGCTGAAACTGGTAGACAGGCTACGTTGAGGGCGTAGTGATCCTAGATCGTGCGGGTTCGAATCCCGCCCTCGGCACCATTACATTTAGTATATAATTATATAAAAATGGCGACGTGGCCAAGTGGTTTAAGGCGGAGGTCTGCAAAACCTTTATTCGGCGGTTCGAATCCGCCCGTCGCCTCCAAATTCTAAAATATATAATTTATTAAGTGAAAAAAATGAAAAACCCTTTAGCAAATTTACCATTAGTGGAACCTGGCAGATTATTAATAAATATTCCAGTGCCTATGCGTGATGGTGTAGAATTATCAGCTGATATATGGCTCCCTCCATCAAAATTTGGTGATGGACCTTGGCCAGTTCTTCTTCTTAGAACCATATATGACAATCAAGAAGCTAGATATATAGATTGGACTAGATATTTTAACAATTCAGGTTATGCTGTGGTTTTGCAAGATTGTAGGGGGCGTGGTGATTCGGAGGGAATTTGGAATCCGTATGTATGCGAACTTAATGATGGATTTGATACACATGAATGGATTGGCAAACAGTCATGGTGTGATGGAAATTTAGGCACATTTGGTCTTTCTTATCCAGGATTTACACAATCTTTACCTGCAAGTCTAAATTCAAAATACTTAAAAGCTATAGCGCCTATTGCTTCTCAGCAGGATAATTATGGACATCATAGAGTCAATGGAGTTATTCATCATATGGTGTGTTTTGCATTTTTAAATATGCTTGGTAAATCCATGCAATATGAGGCTTTAAAACATTTTGATCAAGATACTTTTTTTTATGAGTTGCCTTTGTATACAGCAATGGAAAAGGTTTCTGCTACTCATCCATATTTTAAAGGCGTTTTAGAACATGAAAAATTTGATGAATGGTGGTCAAATTATAGCTTGATTAATAAATATCAAGATATGGAAATTCCATCATTATTCATTACTGGATGGTACGATTCTTTACAGAATGAAAACTTTAAGCTTTTTAATGGCTGGTCAAAAAAATCCAAAACAAAAGATGCTAGAGAAAAAACGAAGCTAATTATTGGGCCATGGAGCCATCAAATTGCTCCATGGGGGAGAGTAATGATGGGAGAAAATGGAGAATATGCAGATAGAGTATTTGGGAAAGAAGCGCTATCTGATATTATCCACATGCATACTCATTGGTACGACCAAAGACTTAAGAATATAAATACTGGTATTGATGATGAACCCCCTATAAAACTTTTTGTCATGGGAGAGAATCGTTGGCGTTATGAAAACGAATGGCCATTAAAAAGAACAAATTGGACAGATTTTTATATCTCAAGTGATGGTAATGCTAAAAATGTAAAAGGAAAATTAGAAATCCATAAGCCATTAGAAAAACAAATATTTGATTCTTATGTTTATGACCCTAAGGATCCTGTTCCTTCATTAGGATCTCAATACCAAACTTACGATTTTTGTGGACCTCACGATAGATCAAAAATTCATGAAAGGTCTGACGTGTTAGTTTTTCAGTCAGAAAAATTAGATAAAGAAATTGAAGTTACTGGACCTATAAAGGCGATAATATATGTATCATCAGATTGTGTTGATACTGACTTTACTGCTACATTAACAGATATTGAGGAAAATGGAAAAGCAATTGCTCTTACTGAAGGTATAGTGAGAGCAAGATTTAGACATGGCACAGAAAATCCAAAATTGTTAAGTCCTAATAAAATTTATCAGATGGAAATTGATATGTGGAACACCTCTAATTTATTTAAGAAAAATCATAGGATTTGTCTGGAAATTTCAAGTTCTAATTTTCCTCGGTTTAATCGTAATCTTAATACTGGAGGCAATATTGAAAAAGGATATGAAATAAAAATAGCTAATCAAAAACTTTATCATGGTTCAGATTTTTCATCGCGTTTAATATTACCAGTAATACCAAAGTAGATAAGTTCATAAAATGCTTGAAAGATTTTTAGTCCCAGAAAAAAATAGAGTTTACATATCAGAAGAAAACATGAGAAATGCGACTTTTGAAATTTTTAAGTCTTGTGGATTGTCAGATGATAATGCAAAAGTATCAGCTGATGTTTTGATGACTAGTGATCTGAGAGGATGTGAATCTCATGGGGTATCAAATCAACTAAGAGTTTATGCGANAATGTATTCTGATGGAGAAATTAATCCTAATCCAAAAGTTGAAATAACNAGAGAAACTAACGCTACTGCAAACNTAGATGGNGATGAAGGNTTAGGNNTACATGTTTTGCCAGAAGCTATGAANATAGCTATAGATAAAGCTGAAAANCANGGTATAGGNAGTGTAACAGTCCATAATTCTAGGCACATTGGTATGCTTGCATATTATTCAATGATGCCCTTGAGATACGATATGATTGGATTTACTACAACTGCGGGAAATCCACTTACAATGGTTCCTACTAATGCAGGAGAAAAATTATTTGCAACTAATCCATGGGCATGGGCAGCTCCTGCACTGACACTGCCACCTTTTGTTTTTGATGTAGCAACTACTCAAGTTGCTGGAAATAAATTACATCTTGCAAAAAGAGTAGGAGCTGACATAGAACCTTCATGGATAGCAGATAAATTTGGTGAACCCATTGAAGAGTCGATTCAGTTGCCAGAAGAATATATGCTTTTACCTTTTGGTGGCACCCGTGAACAAGGGTCACACAAAGGTTATGGGTTTGCAGCCACAAGTGAAATATTATCTACTATATTATCGGGAATGGGACCAGGATTTTTGATGCCTCCTAAACCGAGAACAGTTATGGGACATCATGTTCAAGCTATAAAGATTGATGGATTTATAGATCCTGATGACTTCAAAAGAGATATGGATAAATTTTTATCAGGTCTCATCAATGCAAAAGCTGCCCCCGGTAAAGATCGAGTAATTTATCCGGGATTACCTGAGTACGAAGAACAAAAAATTAGAAAAGATCATGGTATTCCATATCATTCGGAAGTAATTGAGTGGTTTGAATCATATAAAAATGAGATGNGTTTAAATTTTAGTCTTTNTGATTAGNTTTACCAATAAGTAATCAATATTATTGAAANNANAACCATNAANGCTGATATAAGTTTGATGGNTATATCTGANANAGTAAATTTTTCATNAACTAATTTTGGAGCTATATANGAACCTAATANACTTATNAAGAATATAAAAACNGCNCTAGCGCTGGTAATTGTTGAAACAAGNGCTACAGGTCCATTGGCAATTGCATAAGTTAANGACAAATGACCAAATACAGGAGANATTCCTTGAGATNATATTAACCATATAGATTTTTTAGGAATTGNAATAAAATGACAAAGCTCTATGAAAGATTTTTTTCTTAGAAATAATGCCATCATTGTTATTGATATACCTATGTTTCTCATTGAGACAATTTGGTAGTGAGAGAGCTCTTCAGTTATTGACTTAGTAACTAAGTGTGATGAACCAACTAAAACAGCACTTATAACTAATAGTAGAAGTAAGGGTTCAAAAAATTTGTTAGATTTTTTTCCTTTGTCAGAAAATTTTAGAGATGCAAGAATTGTTCCAGCTATTGCAATAAATATTGCAAACCAATTTAAAATACTTAGTATTTCATTAAAAATTATTACTCCCATTATTGCTACATATATAGGATAAGTAGACATAATAGTCGATACCCTAGAAGGTTCAGTTTTTTTGATCATCCAGAACATTATAATTAATGATATTCCTTGTAAAAATCCTATTGAACATCCAATTATAAAAAGTGTAAAAGTTATACTTGAAGGTATATTTATTAAAAATAGAATTATTCCTATCACTCCTTGGCTTATACCAACAAATAAATTGAAACTTCTTATTGATAGATTAAACTCTGACAGAACTCTTTTGTCAGTAATATTTACAAGTGCGAAAATAAGAGGATTTAGAATTGAAAAAATTATCCAAAGTTCCATCAGCTAATTAGATTCCTATCCTCTATTGATACTCCATGTTTTTGACATTATTTTTTCAAGACCATCTTCGTCAATTTCGATTCCTAATCCTGGTTTATCACCTACACTTATACATCCATCTTTATCAAGAATATATGGATCTTTTATGTAACCGTTACCAATAATAGTTTTATTATCTTTTCTATAATCATTAACCTCATTATGTTCTTGTATAAGAAAATTCGATGTGCAAGCATCTACTTGAATACAAGCAGCTAAAGCTACAATACTTAGCGGACAATGAAGAGCTAGTTTTGCGTATGCAGCTTCACCTATAGACGCAATTTTTTTTGATTCAGTAATTCCACCTGCATGACATATATCAGGTTGCATGACATTTATTGAGTTTTGCTTTAATGCATCAAAGAATATCCATTTACCCATCCATCTTTCCCCTGCTGCTATTGTTCCATAAGTATCATTTTTCACTTCTCTAAGAATATCTACTCTTTCAACAGGCATTGGTTCTTCAATAAATAATGGTCTATAAGGTTCTAATGCTTTAATGAGTTGCTTTCCTATAATTGGATTTGGATTATGAACATCTATGGCAATATCAATATCTTTACCAACCCCTTCTTTGGCTGCAACAAATCGTTTTACTATTTCATCAACTTTATTTGTAGACTCTAATTCGTCTCCTAGAGATATATGCATTTTTAATGCCTTAAATCCCCATTCTTCAGTTAATATCTTAGCTGCAATTTTATACATTTCAGGCTTTACGTTATAAAAATTANTAAAAAAAGCTTTTGCGTTTCGTTTATCCGCAAGATATGGATCGCCAGGTTCTACAAAATGTGGTATTTCATGTCCTAATGCTCTGTAAATTTTTATTTTTTCATGTATTTTACCACCCAGCATTTTATATATTGGTAAACCAGCTGCTTTGCCCGCAATATCCCATAAAGCTATATCTATCCCACTTATTGCACTCATTTTAATTGGCCCACCATAATAACCAGCGCTATGTTCATACATTTTTTTCCATAAATTTTCAACATTTGTAGGGTCCTCACCGATTAAGATATTTTCTAGTCTCTCAACCTCAGAAATTACAGGTTCGGGGTGATTTTCAAGATAAGGTTCACCTATACCAAAAATTTCTGTATCAGTGTGAATTTTTAACCATACCCAACTTGGAGGAATTTTTAGTATTTCTAATTTAGTTATTTTCATCAGTTATTCCAACCTTCTTTATCTATTATTCGACCAGCAATATTACTTATTTTTTTCATTTCTTTTTCATCTCTATAATCTTTTGAAGTTGCTATAGCATGCTCAAGTGCGTTATGACTCCCGCAAGAAAATGGTGCTTCCAAATTAGATATAGCTGGTATGATTTTTGAGATTAGTTTTTTTGCATTATCTGTATTTTTTGAAAGAGTATCTAATATTGAATTTGTACTAACGTTTTCATGCTCATCGTGCCAACAATCATAATCCGTGACAAGAGCAATAGTTGAGTATGGGATTTCAGCTTCTCTAGCTAACTTTGCCTCAGGCATATTTGTCATTCCTATAATATCAGCACCCATTTTTCGGAAATATTTTGATTCAGCTTTTGTAGAGAATTGTGGTCCTTCTATTACTACATATGTACCAGAGTTATGAATTTCTATATCTAGTTTTTTTGCACAATCATATATTACCTTATTCATTATTTTACATGTTGGTTCTGCCATACTTACGTGAGCTACAAATCCTTTCTCAAAAAAAGTATTTTTTCTGAGATAAGTTCTATCAATATATTGATCTACAACTACAAATGATCCAGGTTTGATATTGATACTTAACGAGCCTACAGCTGAGAAAGAAATTATTCTATCTACTCCGGAGTTTTTTAGTGCTTCAATATTTGCTCTATAGTTAATATCAGATGGTGAAATTATGTGCCCTTTTGAATGCCTAGGTAAAAAAACTATCTCATGGTTATTTAATTTTCCAAATAGTAATTTATCAGAGGGGTTTCCGAAATTTGAATTCACTTTTAGCCACTGTTGATCAGTAAATCCTTCTAAGTTATATAGGCCTGTTCCACCAATTATTCCAATTTTAGAGTTCATTTTTTATTATTTATGTTTATTAATTTATATTATATTTGTATCATTAATTTCGGATATTTATAATTATTTTATAAATGATTATAATTACAATATCATTTATTTGCCGAGGTGGCGGAATGGCAGACGCAGCGGGCTTAAAACCCGCCGCCAGTAAAATGGCGTGTGGGTTCGAATCCCACCCTCGGTACCACTANTTTATTTCAATATATTTCATTATTGATTCTGATATTTGTTTTATATCACCAAAATCTTTTGTTTCAATATAGATTCTCAGAAGTGGTTCTGTCCCAGACATTCTAATAGCTACCCAAGAATCATCATCAATAAAGAATTTTACTCCATCAAGGGTGTCAATACTTAAGACTTTAAATTTCCCAATGTATTCTGGTCTTAGGGAAAGAATATTTTGTTTGATATCTTCATATAATCCAGGGTGAATTTCTTTGTCAATCCTATGGTAAATTTTGTGACCAAACTCTTTTTGTAATTTATCTAGCAAATTGCTGGGAGTTTTGTTATTTTTTATCATAGATTGTAAAAAGTATAGCGCAGATAAAATTCCATCTCTTTCCGGAATGTGATTTCTAAAGGCGTATCCTCCACTTTCTTCTCCACCTAAAATTGATTTTTTTTCTTCAATTATTGGAGCAATATTTTTAAAGCCTACTGGAGTTCTAATTATCTCACATTTATATTTTTCTCCAATTTTTTCTATCATCGACGACATAGTTATATTACATACTATTGATGTTAAGTTTTTTTCATCTTGGAGCATATGATCTGACAGTATTGAAAATACGTTCAAAGTAGAAAGATAATTGCCTTTTTCATCAACAATTCCTAATCTGTCAGCATCTCCATCAAATGCAATTCCAAGATCTGCATTATTTTTCTT
>PAOV01000033.1:5000-11611 GCA_002708145.1 Chloroflexota bacterium | reverse complement strand
AATAGTTATATTTAAAGCTAAAAATAGATACTTATTGATATTACCACTAATAAGGGATGTTAATTTGCTATACTCAATAGAGCAGAAAAATAGAATCACTAGTACCATTAAGGGAAAAGCTGAATGAGAATAAATTCCATAAAGCATAATCGGAACACCAAGGATATTAACTACAGAGCGAGAATTATTAGATATATTGAGCATTAATTAACTGAGTATATTCTTATTCCATTGTCATGCTCAACAGCTGTACTACTTAATTGAATCTTTACCATATACTTATTGTTATAATTTGTTTCAATGTTTGTATACGTTCTCTTAGGAATATTTTCTATAACTTTATCTATTGATATTTTATTATAATTTTCAATTTTAACAGGATAGTATAATTTTTGATATCCAGGTAAGTTTAAATCTTTTACCTTACAGAAAGATATACTAATAAATAAAAATGTCATACAAACGCTAATTTTGTTTTTTATAGACATTGTCTCCCCATTTAATAACTTTAACTTTTACTTCTGTCGTTCCTTCTTGAACAAAATCCAACTTTAGTGCTGCACCATAAGAACAATCTAAAATTCTGCCATCAATATACGGACCTCTATCATTTATTCTCAAGGTTAAAGATTTACCATTACTCAAATTTGTGACCTTAACAACGGAATTTAATGGTAATGTCTTATGTGCCGCACTAATTCCATCTTTATCATAAATTTCACCGTTTGCAGTCAAATTTCCATCAAAGCCATCATTCAATCCATAAAATGATGAAATACCATAAAAAGTATCTTTAGTATCCTTGTTCTTCCAATTTACTTCATTACTATTATATCGAGGAGAAGGAGCACAAGATAAAATCAGTAGAATTAATAATAAACTACTTATTTTCAATCATTAAATCTCCTACAATATTTTTGATATGATCTATCGATTGTTCTTCTAAATAGCTTTGAAGTTGATCAACTAAGGTCTCAACAAGATTAGGATATTTATAATTGATAGTACCCAACTCAACGAATCTTGATCCTGTTAGCATAAATTCAATTACATCATCACAATTAGATATCCCTCCAATTCCAATAATTGGAATATCAAGAGTTTTGAATAATTTATGGATATTGGCCAAAGCTACTGGTTTAATACATGGACCAGACAGGCCTCCCATAATAGTGCTTAATCTTGGCTTTTTTGTTTTAATATCTACACTCATACCCATAACAGTATTAATAGCACTGACAGCATCAGCCCCACCATCTTGAGAAGCTAAACCTATTTCTTCAATGGAGGTGACATTCGGACTAAGCTTCATAATTAATATTTTATCCGTTCTTTTTCTTAGCTCTTGAGTTAATTCTTTTGTCATATCAGGACTAACCCCAAACTGCATTCCTCCCTCTTTTACATTAGGGCATGATATATTAATTTCATATCCTATATGCTTACTATCAGCACCTTCAAGCATCTCAAGAGTTTCTACGTAATCATCAATTCTAGTACCTGCAATATTAATAATAATATTTGTATCAATCTTATTTAGATATGGAATCTTCTCTTCTATATATTTTTCTACTCCAAGATTCGCTAAACCTATGGAGTTGAGCATACCAGATGATACTTCGAAAATACGTGGAGGGGGATTACCCTCTCTAGGATTCCTGGTAACTGATTTTGTTATAATTGCACCAAATTTAGATAAATTAACAAAATCTGAAACTTCATTACCATAACCATACGTACCACTTGCAACCATAATAGGATTTTTAAATGTTATATCCTTAATTTTTAAAGCAAGCATGTCTTAACCTCATTTGCTTTATATATAGGGCCATCCATACAAACTAATTCATATTTATTTCTATACGTATCTGTACTAGATTCGTCACTACATTTTTCTACTGTACAGCCTTGGCATATTCCGATTCCACAAGCCATAATCGTTTCCAATGCTAAATGGCATTCAATATCATGTTCAACTGAAAATTTTCTTACAGCTTCCATCATCATTGGAGGGCCACAAACATATATAGATTTATCTTTAAAATCATTAATATCAAAAATACTTTTCATGGCTTCAAATAGATTACCTTTAATCCCAGCTGAACCATCATCCGTAGAAATATAAATATTTTTATCTGGATTATGATCTATGAAATGTTCTTCTTTCTTCCTCGCTCCAAAAAATAGATGAGAAGGATGGGTAGATTCAATATTATTATAAAGATTTAATATGGGTGCAATACCAACTCCTCCACCAAGCAAAATAGCTTCTTTATTTTTTGATACTTCCCAAGCATTACCTAAAGGACCTATAATATCCGCAGAATCACCTTCTTTCCAACTTCGCATTATCCTAGTACCATCACCAATTGGTTTATATATTATTTTAAATGAATTACTATCTTGATAAGATAGGCTCATTGGGCGTCGCATTGTTTTATCAAAGCTACTAGATGGAAGTATATTAATAAACTGACCAGGTTTAGCAATTTTTGATAAATTATCTGATGATAAGTGGGCCTCAAAGATATTTTCTGCTATCTCTTTATTATCTATTACTTTTGATATTTCATTATAAATCATATTATTGTTTTAATAAATCCATTTTATCAAAATTCATATTTCTAAAATCAGCACCAGGAAGTCTTGGGCCATCTTTAACTTCTGACTTTTCTTCTTTTGAAGTATCAATATTTTCTTTAATAGTTAGATTGTCGTATAAAGAAATATAGTTCTGCAATTTAGTGATTTCTAATCTATTCTGATTAAATTGAGTATCTGGGNTAATATAATCATTTAAATTTATAGATGATATCATTCCACCTATTTCTTTTTTGACTTCTTCTATTTCTTTTTGCTTATTTTCTATCTTTTCTAATTGTTTTTGCTCTTCTAACCATCGTTTTTCTTTTTCAGCTTCATCTAATTGCACATCTTCTTCTACGATATTTTCAGAATTATTTTTTGACAAGTCTTCTTTTATTAATTCTTGGGTATACCAGAATTCATGAAGCAATTTTTTCCTAGGGTCTGAAAGTACTTCAAATCTATATTTCTTTTCATAAATATATGATTTNACTCTACCTATTTTNCTAGCTCTATTTATATTTATACTAACAAAATCAAAGCCACTTTTTTTATATTTTTTATAAAATTNATTNAAATGTTTCATCTGTTTTTCACTTGGCGTAGCATCATCACCATAAAACCAAAAATTAACCAAAATTGGAACTTTTTTATGCAAATCACTGAAAACTATTTTTTTTCTATCTAGATTTTTAGCTAACAATGATGATGTATCTATATATTTTAAAGTGCTATCATTAAAAGCATTATCATCAATCTTTAAGTTTTTATTATAGTCAATAAAGTCTATAATCTTTTTCTCTAAAGCAATTTCATCTCCACGCTCATAACCAACNTCACTATGATAAATAGTACCATCAATATTAATTAATAATAAATAAGGCACAATAGGGTTAGAAGAATTCGATGCATTTTTTTGTTTTTTTTCTGGATTATGNATAAAATAAATTCTTCTTTCAAATTCCTGGATATTTGATTCTAATTGAATAATCTTTTGTGTTTTATCATTTAATATTGCCATTACAGAATCTACATCTTTTGAATATGACATTTTATATTCTTGATCTATAGGTTTTACTATTTTCTTAAATTGAGACCACGGCTTGTCTAAAATATTCATATTTGAAAAAGTTTCTTTTAATGAACTAGACATATCTTCATTAGATGATTCTAAACTTGAAAGCATACAATCAATATTAGATATATCTAAACTATCATCATGCACATCATAATTTAGACAATTAGAGAACGAGGTCTTTGATAATAAATAATCTAATTGCTTATTAAACAAATAATAATAAAGAGATAATTTTTCTTTTACATAATTTTTATTATCTAAGCTTTCTTCTTTATTAAGATATTCAATATAATATGTTAACATATCATCTAGATTTGATGTGTATATTTCATTTAAATAACCAAGATAAAATAATGATTCAGTATTTTCATTATTCAAGTAAGCTTCTTTAAGCATCAGATAAGCCTTATCATAAAAACCTAAATCCAATAGCTTGAGAGCTTCATAATAATCTTCACTATAATAATTATTAGAAGATAAATCTTTATTAGAACCTTCAAAATTATAATCTGGATATTCAGATTGAAGACGTTTAAACCAATTATCATCCGTGCTATCTAATATTGATAATACAAATAATGATTTAGGAATAAACTTAGAAGATGAAAATNTGGNAATTAATTCTTTATGCTTAGTAACTGCAGAATCAATTTGATTAAAATCAAAGTAATAACTCTGTCCCATATCAAATAGTAATGAATCGCTATCAAGGCTTACAAGATTATTATCAGGCTCTTCAGATATAGAATTTGCATATTCATAGCCAAGATCTTCAAGTTTTTCAAGTTTCCTAATAAGCTCTTTTGATAGNTTNCCATATTTAGAGCTAGATCTCTCCGATTTTGACTTATTAAGCAATTCTTTAATTATTTCTAAATTAAAATCATTTTTAATATTTATCTGAGCAAGAAAATAATATGCTTCAGCTGTTTCATTTTTTCTTGAATAGATATCTACAATCTCAAGTAAGAGCTCCTCTGTGGTAGCGTAATCTTCAAGATAGTAATATGCTTTAGCAAGTTCAACAGATAAAAACATCCGNTTATCTTCAAAAAGAGATTGATTTAACATGTTTTCTATTTCATAGGTTAAGAAATCATATCGTTTTAATCTTTTATTATATTCAATAGATAAAAGCTTCAATTCTTTTTTATCTCTATCATCAGATAAATTCCCATATAAGCCATCAATAAAAACTAGTAAATTCTTATAATCTTTTTCTTTTTCTGATAACTGAATAAGTCTATTATATATTTTTATCCTTTCGGAGTCATTCCTNGCATTATCTATTGCATCCTGATANCTTTTATAAGCTAAGTCAATATTTNTATCNATAGTATGCATCTCAGCATAAATAATATTTAATAGATATGTTTCATATCTATTTAGCTTATTATCTATCAAAAAATCTTTAATAGACTCATTTGCTAATGCTAAATTATTTTCTTTAACATATATTGAAACTAATCTAAGCTTTGCTTCATTATAGTANTCNCCATTAAGATAAGTAGTAATAAGAGTATTTAGATATTCTTTAGAGCTTATATAATCCTCTTTTAAATACATCGATGATGCGAGCAAATAATATGCTTCCTCTACATGCTTACTATTTGGATACTTTTCAAGCACTACTCTTGAGTTNGCAATTGATAAATCCAATAATCTCTTTGATTCAGGTGGGATTTGAGTTTCTGCNTAATTCATCAAATTTATAATACGAAGAGCATCTTTATATGCTACTTTCGCATTATAAAATGTATTGAAATAGACACAAGAAGAAAATAAGAATACATAGAAAAGAAGAATTGCTTTTCTTGAATTCTTTTTATAAAAATTAAAATTCATTTTAGTACCGAGGGCCGGAATCGAACCGGCACGAACATAAATGTTCGAGGGATTTTAAGTCCCTTGTGTCTACCAATTTCACCACCTCGGCAAATCATAGAGGCGTCGACCAGATTCGAACTGGTGCATAGCGGTTTTGCAGACCGCGGCCTTACCACTTGGCTACGACGCCAAAAAAAGGCCCCTAAAAGAGGCCTTAGAGCGAAAGAACGGATTCGAACCGTCGACCCTCACGTTGGCAACGTGATGCTCTACCAGCTGAGCTACTTTCGCATAAATCTTTCAAAAAAAATATTACTATATTTTAATATTATAATTTTTTATAAAAAACATAATATTTCAATTACTTTAAAAGGTCCTAATGATTATGCCCATGATGAGGGTGAGTTGGTAATCTGCCTTTATGATCCTTCCCTCCTGGAGGTCCTTTTATAATCTTTGCCATNCCATCTTCAACTATCTTTAAAACTTGAGGGTCACTTTCGACCTTACCATTAAGTGGTATTTTTTCTGTTTTAAAACTATTAATTGTTTTTTCTATTTTTCCTTCTGATGATTTGATAATCAAGCGATGACGAGCAATATCTTCTGAAACCTTTTTATTGCTTTTATAAAATTCTTCCAAAGAAACTTCTTCTGTTTTTAATTTGCTCTTATTATCCAAAAACTTTTTTGATGCTCTAATATTATTTTCTTCTTTACTAATATCTAGAAGATTAGAATTAGCATCATTAAGACTAACAATAATCTTATTTAAGTATTTTCCTCTATTACCGGATGTAAATACCGGTATTCTTTTCTTTCCACCATTTGAGGAAGCTTGACTATTTGTCTTACCATTATGTTTACTATATAATATCATATCAATATCTATATCACTAGCTTGCAATCTATTTAAATCTGACTCCGTTCCATTAAACAACAATATTATAAAATTAGATTCTTTTAAAGCAATTTTGGTTGCAGCCTTAATTTCTTTTAAGGGTTCTTTAATATGCACCTCAGAACTCTTAAAAACGGATGAAGCTCCAATATAAGCAACCTTAAATCCATCCATATCTACTATACCATACTGATCAAAAATTCTATTTGTTTTAGTGGA
>PAOV01000032.1 GCA_002708145.1 Chloroflexota bacterium | reverse complement strand
AAGACGTGGAGATCTCACCTAAGTTGGTCTCCCTAAAAAAGAGCCCTATTTGGGTTATAAATAACACGTCCAAGGAGGAAACTCATTGTTTAAGGACAAGAATTGGAAGCTCCTAACAGGACTTCTAGTCGGTGGATTAATGCTAGTTGCAATAGCGTGTAGTTCAGATGATGCTGAAGAATCTTCTTCATCTGCACCTGCACCAACAACTGCTGCTGCAGCACCAGCTGCAACCGCCGCACCAGCGCCTACTACGGCGCCGGCTAAGGATGATGATCATGACCATGATGGTGATATGATTCATGCTCCTGACACTACTACACCTGCTGGTGTTGCTGTAATAGCAACTAATGGTGTAATAAATGACGAAAATGGACTAAACTCAGCACAATCTGGCGATAATTTAAAGAACGTAGGTCTTACCGAAACTCTTTTCGCACGAGCGGATGATGACAGTACATTAATGTGGCTTGCAGAATCATTTGTAATATCAGATGATCTTTCTTCTGCTACCGTCAAAATTAAGAGCGGAGTATCTTGGCAAGATCACCACGGTGATTTTGGTAATGTAACCGCCGAAGATGTTGCGTGGTCAATGAACAACGCAAACAGCGCTACTAACCCTGAGTCCATTCATGGACAGGCTGGTGACTTTGCTGGTCTATGGGGAGAGTGGACAGCAGTTGATGATTCAACTGTAACTTTTGAATTCGCTAACTATGATTCAACATGGAAAGATGACTATGCTAACGCATCTGGTCAGGCTTTCTCAGTTTTCTCAAAGAAAGCTTATGATGAAAAAGGCGAAGATTTTGTAAGAGATAACATTATTGGTTCTGGTGTATACCAGGTTGATGAATGGATCAGTGGTGAATCTTACACTATGAAGGCACGATCAGGCCATCACATGTTCACAGCAAAGACTGACACAATACAGATTATTGGCGTAAAAGAGCCAACAACTCGTGCAGCACTTCTACGAACAGGTGAAGTTGATATGGCTCACTTAGAGCCAAAAGATGCAGCTAAGTTTGACATGGATGAGTTTACTCAGACATCAACTTCTGCAGCTGTTCAGCTTGGTNTATTCTTCTCTGGTAACCTATGGGAAGACACATANGCTGGTGGTGAAAATAAAGGTCAGCCTCTACCAACTAAAGCTACATTCGTTCACGACTTAGCTTATATTGGTACAACAGGTGACAGAGCAACTAAACACGACAAGAATGCTGACGACGGCGTCTCAGATGCTGATCAAGCAAAAGCAGTTCGAAGAGCAATGGCTATGGCTATTGACCGAGAATTAGTTAATGAACAGCTTCTTAGTGGTCTTGGTTCTCCAGTGCACGTTGAGTACTTCTCAGCATCACACCCTAACTGGGATTCTAAATATGAATACCCATATGACCCTGATGCAGCTGTAGCTTTNATTAAAGCTCAAGATGCTGACTGGGTAGCAGGTTCAGGTGATAAATCTGGTATTCTAGGCGATCACGCTTTTGAAGCATCAGTTTACGCTGGTCCTGAATTAGGTGGTGGAGCTTCTATAACTGGTGAAGTAGCCGATGCAGTAGCAGGTTTCTGGTCTGACATTGGTATTTCAACATTCAGTTTGAAGTTCTCATACCAGACATTCCGACCTACAGTAGTTGGAAGGTCTAACACTCACCCATGGATCACATCTTGTGACAAGGGTCGTGAGTCTAACCCATGGCATTTCCCTAAGGGTCTAGTACAAACAACTCTAACAAGAGGTGGATTCTCATGTGGATTTGAGTCACCAGTTATCTTGGATCTTTACAACCAAATGGCTAAAGCTCCAGATTCAGCAACTGCAACAGAAGCTGCTAACGAATACTTAGCATACGTTTACGACCAGTCTCTACAGCCTGGTGTCGTAGCTGTTCCAGACGCATACTACTTCAATAACAAGAAGATTAAGTCTGCTCCAATGGACAAAGCTGCTGCAGCATCAATCAACTCACTATGGAACCTAGAATTAAAATAGTTTTTATAAGAGATTAGATTATTTGAAAAGAGGCTCGTTTTTGAGCCTCTTTTCTCTTTAAGATACAAATAAACATTATTTATATTTTTATTAGGTAGATTATGATAATCTTTTTTGTTATGCTTTCTATAATTGTTGTATATATACAAACTTTAAAAAATTTATGAGAAAATTTATATTCAGAAGACTTATATTTGCTATATTTAGTATTATTCTAGCTACATTCGCNGTATTTTTAATATCTCGTGCAGCTGGTGATCCGCTAACTCTTTATGCTAACTCTGGTTATGGATTATCTGAAGAAGGTGAAAGAGCATTAAGGAAAAAATTAGCCCTTGATAGACCTGTTGTAATTCAGTATGGTTTATGGCTTGGTAAAACGCTACAAGGTGATATGGGTGAGACTCTACTTGAAAGAAAACCTGTAACAAGAACAATTACACAGCGCTTGCCCGCAACTTTACACCTTGGTTTAGTAGCTTTTATTGGTTCATGGGCTGTAGGAATACCTCTTGGAATATTATCAGCAGTTAAACGTGGTTCTTTGTTGGACTATATAGGTAGATTCATCGCTTTATTAGGTCAAGCTGTGCCACAATTTTGGTTAGGTCTTGTATTAATATTTATTTTCGCAGTTCAACTAAGACTTTTACCAGCTGGATTAAGAGGAGATGGTCTATGGGATGTTAAGCATTTAATTTTACCGAGTATTACTATGGCATCAGGAGGTCTGGCTTACTATACAAGAATAACTAGGACAGCTATGCTTCAAGTATTGGACTCTGAATATATAAGATTAGCAAGAGCAAAAGGTGTATCTAATAATGTAGTAATATGGAAGCATGCTTTTAAGAATGCAATCATTCAACCATTGACCGGCATGACACTTGGTCTCACATTCTTCCTAAGTGGCTCTGTTCTTGTAGAAACGATATTTACNTGGCCTGGTATGGGCGATATGGCAATAACGGCAGTAAACAATAATGATTTTCCTGTTTTGCAAGGATGTGTCTTCTTTTTCACAATATTATTTGTAGGAAGTACTTTTTTATGTGATATTTTGTATGCCTATATTGACCCAAGAATAAGATATGATTAAAAAAACATTGAGGGAAAAAATTAAATTATGAGTACAGCAATTGATTCAAATACAAATAATGATGTTGGACTAAAAGCTGTTAAGAGATCTCCAGTATCACAAGCATGGTATTTTCTTAGAAGATGGCCTTTGATACCTTTGGTCATAATGGTAATTCTAGTTTTCACAGGATTATTTGCACATGTTATAGCACCCGAAGACCCAACTGTACAGTCTTTAAAATTTAGAAACTTTGCTCCAACTTGGGGTCAAGCAATGCCTGAATATAATGTTGTTCCAAATGCTTCAGACTTTGATCTTGAGACCACTAGTGGAAAATCTGCCTATAACAGAGCTAAGAAATCATCATTCCCTCAAAATAAGTACATTTTAGGAGGGGACAATCTTGGAAGAGATGTTCTTTCTAGAATTATTTATGGTGCCAGAATATCACTTAAAGTTACTTTGTATGCACTTACATCTGGCATTATCGTTGGAACAGCCCTTGGTTTGATTGGTGGATATTTCGGTGGTTGGACAGATGAAATATTAATGCGACTTGTAGATGTATGGCTTGCCTTACCTTTTATTCTTATTGCTTTAGTTATTGCACAAATGTTCCTGCACTCGGGAGGTGCTGCTGAAGGGGTTATCATATTTCTTATTGCGCTTGTAGCTTGGACTCCATTCGTTAGACAGGTTAGGGCAGATGTTTTGACAATTAGAGGGCAAGATTATGTTTTAGCCGCTAAAGTTGCTGGTGCAACACACTTAAGNCTTATGTGGAAACATATTCTACCAGGCACAGTCAGTACTATTTTAGTTGTTGCTTCCTTAAGAGTAGGTCAGTTAATTTTAACTGAAGCTACATTGTCTTATTTAGGAGCAGGTATTCCTGATCCTATTCCTGCCTGGGGTAAGAGTGTTAAAGATGGTAAAGACTTCATTGAAGAAGCTTGGTGGATCTCCTTCTGGCCAGGTTTCTGTATATTCTTAGTTGTAATGTCATTAAATTTCTTTGGTGATTGGTTGAGAGATAGGCTTGATCCAAGACTAAGACAATTAGACTAATAAAAAAGAGGAATTAATGCGTATAGGATTCGTTGGCCTTGGCAATATGGGCCAAGGTATGGCTGATAATTTATTATATAAAAATTCTGACATTACAGTTTATACTCGTACAGAATCTAAAGTCCAAAATATGATAAATAAAGGCGCAAAAGGTACCAATTCTCTTAGCGATCTAGTTAAAAACGTTGATGTTGTTATGACATGCTTGCCAGATGTTGAGACTTCACTTAATGTAATTTTAGGTGAGGAAGGAATAATCAAATTTGCAAAAAAAAATCAAGTTATTATCGACCATAGTACTGTTGCAGTATCCACTTCAATATTATGCAGAAATGAGCTAAAAAAAATAAATGTAAAATTTCTTGACGCTCCAATTTCTGGTGGCCCTATGGGGGCATCATCAGGAACATTAACAATAATGGTTGGTGGTGAAAAAAAAATTTTTGACCATGTTAAGCCTCATTTGTTAAAAATGGGAACCAACGTTAAATATATGGGTAATTCTGGATCAGGCACAGGTATGAAGTTAATTAATCAACTGCTTGTAGGAGTAAATACAGTTGCATCTGCCGAAGCTTTTGCGTTTGCAAATAAAGTTGGAGTAGATCTTGAAATAGCATCTGAGTTATTAGGCGTTAGTTGGGGTGGTAGCAAAATGGTTGAAAGAAGCGCTCCCATAACTAAAGGAAGAAATTTCCCAAATTCTGCAGCACCTGTAAGAAATTTGAACAAAGATTTAGGGATAATAAATGATTTTGCAAGGTTAAATAACTTATCCTTAAACTTAACAAAAAATTCACTCGATATGTTTTCGGAATTGATGAATGATAATAAATCTGAGTATGATATTGCTGGAGTTATCGAAATAATCGAAAAAAACTCTAATAATCTATGATCCCATTTAAGCAAAATAAATTAGGCGAAACAGGACTGATGATTCCAAATTTAGGGTTAGGAACTGCTCCATTATCTGGTGATAGTCTAGCACAAGGCCTATATGGCGGTTCTGCCGAAAAAGAAGCTGTAAATATATTAAATGAATCGTATAAACAAGGTTTTAGATATATAGATACTGCGCCGCTTTATGGAACAGGGAAAGCTGAAGAAAGAATAGGAAAATCTATTTTTTCAAAAATTGATAAATCAAAATTTATTATATCCTCTAAAGTTGGCAGGCTAATCAGAAAAAATCTCAAAGAAAAAAGTGAAGAGTTATTGTGCATTGATGATTGGAGTGAGAATGCAATTTATACTTCGATTGAGGAAAGTTTAAAAAGATTATCCTTAAATTCTATTGATATTATTTATGTACACGACCCTGATACTAGAGATTTTGGAGAAAAGCAAGCAGTCGAATATGCTTTTCCTACACTAATAAAACTTAGAGATGAAGGAATAATAAAGGCTATAGGTTGCGGTATGAATCAATGGGAAATGCCTCAAAAGTTTATACGTAAATTTGACTTAGATGTAATTCTTTTAGCTGGAAGATATACTTTACTTGAGCAAAGCTCTCTTGATTTTTTATCTGATTGTATTAAGTACAACACTAAAATTGTTATAGGTGGGCCATATAATTCAGGAATATTAGCAAGAGATCTTAATGGACCTGTCTCATATGATTATGAACCTGCTCCAGAAAGTCTTATTCAAAAAGCAAAAAAAATAAAGAATATTTGTGAAAATAATTACGTACCTATGAAAGCTGCTGCACTACAATTTGTACTTCATCACCCAGCAATTATTTCTGTAATACCAGGAGTCCAATCAATAAGTGAACTTTTAGAAAATATAAATATGCTAAAATTTGATATTCCCAATAATTTTTGGGAAGAGTTGAAAAATGAAAAACTTATTTCATTTAACTCACCTATTAATGTTACAAATTAGCTTTTTGATTTATTAATATATTTAATTGGAGGAATATTATGAAATTCAATAAAACAACTTTATTTGGAGCTCTTTTAGGATTCATAATGGGAATAGCATTAACTATCATAGCTCTTTTACAATACGATAAAGATTTAACTAATGCGAGAGATGTATTGTTTTCTAGTTTATTTATAGGGCTTCCTTTTTCTGTTTTGATTGGACTAATGATAGGATGGATTTGGAGCAAATTATTTGGTAAATCATTATTCTAATAATAATATAATCGTTACAGAATCAGATCAACTAAGAAAATTAATAAATAGTTTATGCGATGAAAAGTTTATTTCTTTTGATACTGAATTTATAAGAAATAAAACATATTGGCCTGTGCTTTGTTCAATTCAGTTACATGCAAGAGAAAATTCCATACTAATAGATACCTTAAGTAACAATATTAATTTAGACTTTATAAAAAAAATTTTATCTAACAAAAAAATAACTAAAATATTTCATGCCCACACTCAAGATTTAGAAATACTCAATAACTTATTCAATATAAAAATATCAAACATTTTCGATACACAGATTGCTGCGAGCTTTTTAGGATATGATGAACAAATATCATATCAAAAACTAGTTGAAAAAGTCTTAGGCATCGAATTAGACAAAAAAGAAAGAATTAGTGATTGGTCTCGAAGGCCACTTTCAAAAAAACAAATAAAATATGCTTTAAATGATGTTAAATTCCTTTATAAACTTTATGAACCTTTATCAAACAACCTTTCTAAAAATAATAAAATTCACTGGATGAAGGAAGAAATGGAATTTTGTGTAAATAACACATTTGGAAAGTTTGGGAAAAATACTCATAACGATGAGTATAGTGTTTTGTATAAAAAGATTTATAATTTTAGAGAAGAAATCGCAAAAAACATGAATTTACCTAGAAAGTGGATTTTTCAGGATAAATTAATAAGAAATCTAATAATATCAAAAAATAGAAAAAACTTACTTAGAGAAGTTGACAATAATTTTGTTAACAAAAATCAAAAAACTAGTTTATGTAATCTTATAGAGATTTATCTTAAAGATAATAAAATTCATCCAAGACCCAAAAAAAACAAACTAAACACTATTCAAAATAAATTGCTAGATAGCATCTCGTATCATTTAGGAAAAACAGCAATTATGTATAATATATCCAAAGGGTTAATCGCAAATAGAAAAGATATTGAACAGATTGTGCTTAATGACAATCCAGAAAATAAAATACTACTTGGCTGGAGAAAAGAAATCTTTGGCAATGATGCTTTGATTGCAAAGAAGGGGGTAAATTTATAA
The DNA here is from genome assembly GCA_002708145.1 of Chloroflexota bacterium. Classification (GTDB taxonomy): domain Bacteria; phylum Chloroflexota; class Dehalococcoidia; order Lucifugimonadales; family Lucifugimonadaceae. The sequence continues at coordinate 6,735 of PAOV01000032.1, read as the reverse complement.
ATGTTTAATTCTGAAAATAAAAACTCTGATATTACACTTTGTATTTTTCCTCACTTAAAAGAATTTTTAGTCATTGATACAAGATTAGATAAAGAACTTATAGATGAAAATTCTATATTGAGCTTATCTTTGGATAATATACTGAATGATGAATTTCATAATAACGTGATAAATGAATTTTCTAAGCAACTAAAAAGTAATGGAATTGATTTCATAAGACTAATATCATTGCCACAAAAAATTGAAAAATCAATTAGGAATGAAATAATAAAAATAATTATAAACGAGTTGGGAGTTGCTAATGATAACCTGTCTCAAATAGGTATAATATTTTTCAATAAAGAAATTCTTCAATTATCAAAAGATCAACTTAAAAATGCATTAATTGAAGTTTTTGCTGATAAAACTGATAATTATTTCATCGAAACATTATCAGATAAAATCATGGAATTAATCAAGTTAGAAATTGACTATGTTAAAGATAATTATAAGAGTAATATAGAAAATATAATCTCAGAAAATGATAATTCTTACATGACTTTATGGAAAAAAGGATCATAAATTGAAAATATTCTTAGAAAATTTACTTGGTAATCCAAAAAATGACACATTTTTGTACTGGATAGCTGATGGAGGCTTTTTAGCTATACTAATAATTATTTTTTCAATGATTATATGGTTATTACTAAAAAGTTTTATAAAAAGTAAGCTAAATAAAAGATTAACCGATATTACAAAACAGGAAATTGACAAAACAATTGATATTTATACCTCTGGACTAAAATCTATTGAAGGAAAATATTTTAATCTTTTTTCAGCAATTATTATTATTTTTATAGCCGTGATATTAATTTATTCAGTTCTTGGGAATAATGTAGATCCATTGTTTAATATACTCAAACAAATAGGTGAGAGCCTACTCCATTGGATACTAATCGATGGTATAAGAATACTTACGATAATTATACTATCTTTCTTCAGCATTAAAATTTCAAAAAATATTATTCCAAAACTACTAACTTCAATTATGCTTGGACAATCATCCACTTCTGATCATGAAGAAATTCTAAAAAGATCTCAAACTTTATCAGGTGTTTTTGTAGGTGCTATTATTGCTTTAATTTATATTTTGGCAATCTTTATGATTCTTTCAGAACTCTCGATACCTATTGCACCCGTAATAGGTGGATTCGGCATTGCTGGAATAGCAGTTGGATTTGGCGCTCAACATTTAGTAAGAGACTTAATATCTGGAGTATTCATCTTAGCTGAAAATCAATATCGAAGGGGAGACGTAGTTACAATCGCTGGAATATCAGGATTAGTCGAATCAATTAATCTTAGAAGAACCATTCTTAGGGATCTTGATGGTCAGGTTCATATAATTCCCAATGGAGAAATCACTGTAGCTTCAAATAAGACTAAATATTGGTCGAGAGTAAATTTAGATATTGGCGTCGCATATAAAGAGAACATAGAAAAAGTAGTTTCGTTACTGAATGAGATCGGAAAAGAATTATCAAATGATGAATATTATGGCCTAATGCTTATTACTCCACCACAGGTATTGAGATTAAATTCTCTAGATGATTCAGCTGTAACCTTCAAAATACTTGGTGATTGCAAACCAATGAAACAATGGGAGATAATGGGTGAATTAAGAAAAAGAATTAAAATCAAGTTTGATGAGGAAAATATTGAAATCCCATTCCCTCATCAAACTGTATATTGGGGGGAAAATCAATCTCCTTTTAAGGAAAGTAAATCAAAGATAGAAATTGATAATAAAGATATTATTGATGAAAAAAATAAATTACCAAATATACTTACTCCTGAAAAAAGGGAAGAATTACTTGCAGATAAATATTCTGATTTAAAGTCAAGAATTTTATATTCAGAACCAGATGATAGGACTAATACTAAACTTCTAGAATCAAGTGATTCAGAATAATAAACAATCTTTATGAAATTTATAATATAAATTATACTGTAATTATGAAAATGTATAATAAAGATACTTTAAGGCAAATATTTCTTGATTTTTTCGAAGAGAAAAATCATTCAGTATTACCTTCATCTTCTTTAATCCCAGCCAATGATCCAACCTTACTTCTTATCAATTCAGGAATGGCTCAATTTAAATCTTATTTTTCTGGCGAAAAAAAACCTCCAAATCTCAGAATTGCCACTTCTCAAAAATGCTTTAGAACAACTGATATAGAAGAAGTAGGAGATAAAACGCACTTGACAATGTTTGAGATGCTGGGAAATTTTAGTTTTGGGGATTATTTTAAAAAAGAAGCCTGCTCCTGGGCTTTAGAATTAATGATAGATAAACTAAATTTAGATATTAATAGAATATTCATTACTGTATATCAAACAGATGATGAAGCAGAAAAAATTTGGTTAGATTTAGGCATACCTATTGAAAGAATCTATAGATTTGGTGATGAAGATAATTGGTGGGGGCCTGCCGGAGATGAAGGGGTTTGTGGNCCNAGCAGTGAAATTAATTATTACTTAGGGGCACTTGAAAATATACCCTCTATAAATGACCCAAAAAGAAAAAAAAATTGGGGACCGAATTTGCATGATGATTTCATAGAGCTTTACAATCTAGTTTTCACTCAGTTTTATCGTGATAAAAATGGCAAAGATACAATCCTACCAAATAAAAATATAGATACAGGAATGGGATTAGAAAGAATGTTAGCTGTTCTTCAAAACGTTGACAACGTTTATCAAACAGATGTTTTTTTGCCAATTATTAATAAAGTTGAAAAATTATCTAATATTAAATGGGGGGAAAGCAAGCAATCAGATGAAGCAATTAGAGTATTAGCAGAGCATTCAAGATCGGCGTCATTTCTTATCGGAGATGGTGTATCACCCAGTAACACAGGAAGAGGTTATGTACTGAGAAGACTAATTAGAAGGGGAATGTTGTTTGCAAAAAAAATAAATATATTAGAATCTCCACTTTCGTCACTAGTAAACATAGTATGTAAAGAAATGGGTAATCATTATCCTGAGCTGATTAATAATAAAAATTTCATCATAGAAGTTATATCTAAAGAAGAAGAAAATTTTAGTAGAACATTATCTAATGGCGAATCTGTTCTTGATGGGATGATTAATTATAGATTGGGAACTAGTAATAATGATCATTCTGATAATTTTTCCAGAGGTTTAAAAATAGCAATAAATGAGTCTAAAAATTCGAATGGTGTAGAATTTAAAAAATGTTTGTCAGGAAAAGAAGCATTTATTCTGTATGATACCTATGGTTACCCTGTAGAGATTACTATTGAAGTTGCGAAACAGAATAAATTGGATTTAGATATAAACAGTTTCTATAAAGAACTTGAAAATCAAAAAAAAGTTTCAAAAGAAAAAAGCGGCCAATTGAATAAAAGTCAAAATTTGGAAATCTTTAAGAATTTAGATATCAACAGCACCAAATTTGTTGGATATGAAAAAACTAATCATAAGTCTAGAGTAATTAGTATTATTCATGATAATCAAGTTTTAGAATCAATTGAAAAAGAATCTAATGCCCAAATAATTGTTTCTGAAACTCCATTTTATGCTGAAAGAGGTGGGCAAATTGGTGATAGCGGTTCNATGCATAATGATCANGTAGATATCANTATAANTGANACACAATCTCCTTATGGNANTNTATCTGTTCANNTTGCAANNAGCATAAANGGNAAATTNTCNGTNGGNGATGANNTAAATTTGCAGGTTGATGTTANTAGNAGAGAAAAAATTAAAAGAAATCATACTGCAACNCANTTNNTNCAAGCNNCNCTNAGAGANATTCTTGGTAANCATGTNAAACAAGCTGGTTCTGTAGTTGAACCNGAAAAGCTAAGATTTGATTTTACTCACTTAAANCCACTTACNANTGANGANNTAGTTNAAATTCAAAATAGNGTTAACGAAGCAATAAGAGAGAATCATAANGTAAATGTACATTCAACAACTTACANAGAAGCTGTNGATGATGGTGCNTTNGCNTTTTTTGGAGATACATATGATTCTGATGTTAGAACAATNAAGATTACACCTCCTTGGAGCTATGAATTNTGTGGNGGNACTCATATGGANTATACNGGNGGTATAGGTNNTTTTATAATTACNTCNGAAACAGGNATAGGTTCNGGNATAAGAAGGNTNGANGCAATNACNGGNGTTGCNNCNGAAAAANTAATAATNGAAAAATTTAATGTNATNAAAAACGCNACNANTTTTCTAAAAGTTCCNGANAATGATCTTGTNNANAGNATTATTTCTCTTAGTACCAAATTAGCAAATAACGATAAAAGAATCTTAGATTTAGAGCAAGAATTACTTTTTGGATCTCTGTCAAATGATAATGAAAACTATTCAGGTGATAAGAAAATTGAAATCAACAAAGAAATCATAGATGTAATAATTAGAGAAGTCAAAGCCTCAAATATACAATCTTTAAGACAAACTGGTGATCATTTCAGAGGTGAAAATAAAAATTCACTAATTATTTTAGGTAGTAATATAGGAGATCAGTCTTATGTAGTAATCATGTGCTCCAATTTCTTAACCGACAATAACTTTCATGCTGGAGAAATAGCAAAGCAAATTTCATTATTGATGGATGGAGGAGGTGGCGGTAATAATAAAGTTGCACAAGCAGGCGCAAAAAAACCTGTTGATTTATCTAAAGTATTAGATCAGTGTCATGAGATTATAAGTAATCAAATAAACAAAAGTGAAAAATCTTGAGTATTGAAAATAATAACCGAATACTAGGAATAGATTACGGGGAGAAACGCTTAGGAATAGCTATCAGCGATGATACAAATACAATAGCTACACCCTTACAATATATAGATAATAACAAAGAAACTCTTAGTGCACTTAATAAAATAATAATTGAATATAATATAAAAACTTTGGTAGTCGGTTTACCAATTAATCTCGATGGATCACCTAGCAAATCATCGAAAAAAGTTCTAAACTTTTGTAAGTATATAAATAAAGAATTAGATATTATTGTTCATACTACAGATGAAAGACTATCTAGTGTAGAAGCTGAAAATAAATTAAGAGAATCTGGAAGATCGCCAAATATGTTTAGAAACCTTGATAGAGGTATCATTGATTCTGCTTCTGCAGCAATAATTTTAGATTCATTCATGCAAAAAAAAGGAAACCAAATTATATGAGAAATAATATTGGAGTGATAGGACATCCCATAAATCATAGTTTGTCACCAGTTTTCCAGCAAGCAGCTTTAGATTATTTAGGTAATAATAATGTTTTTGAAAAATGGGATATTCATCCTGAGAAATTAGAAGAAAAAATCAAGTCTTTTAGGAATGAATCTTTTATTGCTTTATGTGTCACATTACCTCACAAACAGAATGTTATTCCTTTAATTGACGAATTATCTGATTCGGCTAAAGCAATAGGAGCGGTTAATTGGATATACAATAAAAACAATAAACTTGTTGGAGATAATACTGATTCAACAGGATTTATCAGATCTTTATCTGAAAGATATAAGTTTGTCATTAAAGATAAAAGCGCATTAGTTTTTGGTGCAGGTGGAGCTGCAAGAGCAATTATTTATGGACTCATACAATCAAAAATTTCAAGAATTGTAGTATCCAATAGAAATTTTGAAAAGGCTAAATTCATTTCTAATGAATTATCGAACAGTAAAATTAAAATAGAGCCAATTATTTTTGATAGAGACTCATTAGCTAATTATGCTCCTTATGCAGATATTATTATTAATACAACATCCCTGGGAATGAGTGGGGGACCAGCTCCTATGGCTTCTCCAATATCTTCAGATTTAATATCTTCTAATACTTTTGGATATGATATCGTTTACTCTCCAACAATTACTCCTTTTATAAAACAATTTGAAAATTCTGGAGCTAAATATGGAACAGGTTTGAGTATGCTTCTATATCAAGGAGTAGAAGGGATTGAAAAAGCCCTTAATGTAAAAGCTCCAGTAAATGTTATGCAAAAAGCTTTAGATGCTTTATGATTAATATAGGTGGAAAATTATGTCAAAACTAAGATACTTAACTTCAGGTGAATCTCATGGGCAAGGTCTAACTGTTATAGTTGAAGGTATTCCTGCTGATCTAGAAATCTCTGAAAACTATATAGAAACCCACATGGCTAGAAGACAAAAAGGCTATGGCTCAGGTGGGAGAATGAAAATCGAAAAAGATAAAGCATTAATTAAATCCGGTGTCAGGCATGGCAAAACTCTTGGATCTCCTATAGCACTTTGGATAGAAAATAAAGACTTTGTTAATTGGTCTGATGCTATGTCAATAAATGAAATTAGTGATGATATTGATAAAAAAGTTTTCACAAAAATTGTTCCCGGTCATGCAGATTTTCCTGGAGCCCTAAAATACAATCAAAGAGATCTAAGAAATATTCTTGAAAGAGCTAGCGCAAGAGAAACTGCATCTAGGGTAGCAGCTGGATCGGTTGCAAGAAAATTTCTTGAAGAATTTGGTATGTTTATTCACTCCAGAGTAACTTCTATTGGATCAGAAGTATCAAGGCATATAAATTACGATAATATTGATTGGAATTTTATTGAAAATTCTGCGCTTAGAGCAAATGATATAGATTCAGAAATTAGATTTAAAAAAGAAATTGATCTTGCAAAATCCGAAAGAACTACTGTTGGTGGTATTTTCCAAGTAATCACATATG
>PAOV01000031.1:9204-12144 GCA_002708145.1 Chloroflexota bacterium | reverse complement strand
TTTTCTTGTTTGTATCAAAAATTGCCTTACCTAATGCCTTTCCAAGAAGTGGAGCAACTGCATTTCCAATTTGTCTCCATTGCTGTGCTACACTTCCTTCAAACACAAAATCATTTGGGAAACTCATTATTGCAGCTGCTTCTCTAGGCGTAAGATATCTGTCTTCAGTAGGATGATAGTATGTGTATCTCCCAGTCATTATGGTAGGTGATACGTTCTCTCTATCAAGACGATGATACTGTATTTCTCTTAATCTATGATTCTCTGTAACCTCACTCCAATCAATATCAAGCCAAAGTTTTTTTGGCCAATGTTCTTTTTCATCTTTGTGATATCTTATTCCTCCTCCTTCTGGAATTAGTTCAATTCGTTTTAATTCAATTTCATTTTTTATTTTAGCTGACTTCAAATCATTATTCTCATCTTTCTTTGAAATCTTTTTGAATGCTTTTCCCACTGTAACATATGCTGGCAGATTCTTTTTCTCCCCAAATTTTGGTTCTGGAAACTTAAACTCGTAACCTTTTTTGTTACCCACCACAATCGTTCTACGTCTTCTTTGAGGAACACCATAATGTTCTGCACTAAGTACTTTAGTTGACATTACATATCCTAATTCAGAAAATCTATGCATTATAGCGTCAAGGATATTCTTATTCTTTTTTCCAACCATTCCTGTGACATTTTCTAAAATAATATAATCTGGTTTTAATTCCTGTACAATTCTAACAAATTCTAAAAAGAGAAAGTTTCTAGGGTCATCTGGAATTCCTAACCCTGCAGTAGACATTCCTTGACATGGTGGTCCTCCACAAACTAAATGGATCTTCTTTCCACCAGTAGCTTTTTTCAGTTTAGCTTTGGTAAGTTTTGAAATATCATCTACAAAGATTTGTGCATCTGGGTGATTTTTTTGAAAAGTGTCAATTGCAGCCTTATCTTGATCTGTGCCTAAAACACATCTCATACCAGACATTTCTAATCCACAGGATAATCCTCCTGCACCACAGAACAGATCTACGAAATTGAATTCACTCATATCATATCTCTGGTATGACCATTAGAAAAATTCACCCGTTACCGAATCCAGACNNTGAGTAAAAACACTTTGAATCTATTTTGTTTGAAGTATTGTGTCTGCTAATTTTTCATCTTGTATTTTGTATACTGACTTACTATTCTCATCAATTTCCCATGAAACTATGGATAATTCTGATAATCTTCCCATAGTAGCTGCTCTCAATCCTTCTATTGGGTCATTTCCAGAACCCTTCTTTTTGAGTAAATCCTTCCTAACTTTCTCAGAAAATAGTGATTTTTTCTTGCAANAGTCTTCAATTTTTTCTTTAAAGACTTTATCTAAATAATCTGCCATCTCTCCTGAAAGTACATCTGCTTCTTTAACAATTGTTACTGCTGCTTTAGATACTTCTAATTCCAATTTTCTTTGTGGNATAATCTTTCTTGCTATGAACTCTTTTTCTGAATCCGAAAGTGGTTGTAAACTGGATATTTGATTATGAATTACTGGGTTTTCTAATATGGCAAATTTCTTACCTAATTCTGTAAGTGTAATTTGAAATTCTTTATTTTTTCTCCAAATTTTGATTAGACCTAAAGCCATCAATTCTCCTTCAAAGGAATAATTTCCTGTTTCTTTTGATTTTCTCATTTTTCCAAAAACTTTGTCTTTCCATCTTTGTTCAGCAAGAGCCTCTTTTGCNGTAATTTCTCCTTGGTATGGTTTTGGTAAACCAGTGCTTATTTTTGATGTTCTTGTAATTTTATTCTCTTTTTCATATGCAAGTATTTCTTCACTAGCTTCTTCGATTATATCGTAACCTCCAACTTTAAATGAATTAAATGATACCACTGGTTTTTTCTGTTCACACATTAAATCTACTAATGCTGCTATTGCAATTTTTGCAGGAAGGAATCTACTATAATGTGTGTGAAGTAGTGGCCAACCGTCAAATGAAACTTCTTCAAACCCATCATCTTTTAATGAAATTTCTTTGAAATCAATTTGTTCAATATACTCTANTGTCTCATTATGTCTNCCTCGTAATATCTGAAGATCNCCTTTGTGTTTTCTTGCTCTTTGCTGATTTTGAGCATCNCCCATTGAAGATGATTCTTGTTGNGGAACTGCATTAGGATTATTTTTTAGAAATTCATTCCATTCTTCTCCAAATGCTTCTGGATATCCTGGATACATTTGCTTCAAGTGATTAGCATCCATCATTCCTTGCATGAGTGCATATTGTGCAGGTGTAGGTGACATNTCTGTCATTTTTTGTGTTGCCATCTGTGGGTTAGTTTCCCATGCGAGAAAGACCTCAATTGCTCTGAAAACAAATTCTCTTGAATCATTGAATCTTCCTGACTCTAAAGCACGTGCAATTTTCTTTTGATGATCTGGAGAAATTTTATAATCAGGGTAGACATTTTCCATAGAATTCGACATACTTTATGTACAATATTGCAATAATTAAAGTTAACATAACATTGATCGCGATCAAATAATGGTATTTGCGATCAATTTTTTATCCAGAAAATACTTTTTTTTATACATAATGCCTTTTTTTTGACTTTTTAGTGTTTTTCTTTATATACTCCACCAACAGAGTTATATAGATACTTTATGTATACATAATGATGACAAAAGTACAACAAAACAGGGTTTATGTAGAAAAACAAGTAACTGAAAANAGAGCCATTTCGGTGGTAAATTTCTTGAACTTGAGTTCAGTTACAGAACAAAAAGTGGAGGGTCTCACACAATGAAATTCGATGAAAACGGCCATAGAATCTCTGGCGGATTAGTATCCACTAAAGGTTCAACTGAAGAGCGTCTATACAATTTAGACTCTGAATTCAAAACAATCAGTCCNGAANNCNTNACATGCATTCTATNNGATATGANNCCAAAAGAAAGAG
>PAOV01000031.1:0-9198 GCA_002708145.1 Chloroflexota bacterium | reverse complement strand
AAGTAAAATCAATTNTANGNCAAATGATGAAGATGGANGAATCTTTGAAATGAAATANNGNAACACACTTCANATCACAGCAGAACTTTTAGACATTACCAAAGATTCTGGAATGAATGGAATCGGAACTACTAACTTAATACAAAAAAATAATATTTCTCACAGTAGATTAAAACCACTATTATCAAGCTTAACCTCATCTGGNCTAGTAAATGAAATCAAATATGACGGACGTAACACATTTGTCATAACTGAAAAAGGAGTTCTCTTTTTAGANGAATATTCCAAATTCAATGANTTGGCATCTTCTTTTGGATTGGANCTATAGAAATGTCCTTTATTATTATNAAAAATANAGAAACAGCAAAAAAAATTGAAGAGTTATCTTTTGANGAAAAACCAACTATTCTATCAAATACCACATATCTCAACTCTTCTGATAAATGTCTGGTTTGTAGCGGTGAGAGAAANTTTGATGANGAAAATCATATTTTTGAGCCATTAGTTGGCCATCATGTAAAGTATTTTCCAGCAGTTATTGCTTGGGTTCATTACAAATGTCATAAAAAAATTCATGATGGAAAAAGACCAGAATTAATCCAGTATGAAGAAGGAGATTCTGCAAAATANTATAAAATTAAACATGATAATTTGGAGGCAAAAAATTGACATNTGAAGAAAATGAAAAAGAGGCTCAACGTATTCGAGAAAAAATTAAAGGTCTTTCTAGTTATACTAAAAAAACAATACCAAAGAAAAACTCAACTATTGATTTTATGTTAAAATACGGTGGATATGCGAATTTCGATGGAAATTTCACACACTGCAAAGGATGGAAGAAAAGAAGATGAAATCACCAAAAATGCATGATGATGTAATGGATGCTATTGCTCAGAAGATTGTNAGAACAGGTGCACTTGTTGAGGCATTTGACCCAGAACGCCTAAAATATCGATATACACAGGCACGAGGTTCTGATATCTATCAGGGGGCATGTCGTCTAACTGGTAAGAACAAGCTCTACAGCGGCCCTAAATTATCAAAGGAACAACTTGCAGTACCAACCACATATGAGACAAGACAATTCCTCTATTCACATAATCTAATTGATAGGGTTAATGATCCATCATCACTAATTGAGGAATGGAAACTAACAGATCAAGGTGTGGAGTTTTTCTTCGTTTATACTAAATTATTACACAAACAATGGAAGAAAGGAAGTCAAAGCGGTAAGCAAAGAATGGGAACACTAGCCATGATGTTGTTAACCATGGGATTCTATGCATTTTACAAGATGACATTGTGGGGTATAGAGGGAGCCAAAACACAGGTTGCCAAAAGACATGCTCTAAAACAAAGGAGACGTTACTAAATTGAAATACATTTTATTTTGTATTCTAACTATCGGCATCATTGGATTGATTATTCCAAGTGCATTTGCTGATGTTTATGTACATGAATCTGAATATCCATTTTCTATTCAACATCCATCTGATTGGATTGTATATCCTGAAGATGAATGGGGCGGTGTAAATATTGATGCTGATGAAACAGGATTAAANGGATTCTACGTGANTCTATGGTGTTCAGAATCTAGAGGAGATGATTGTGGAATAGCAGGGGCTGATTACCAAGAAATGAAAAATTTGAAAGATGATGAACAATGGNTCTGTAACGAACTATCAATGGAAATTGATCATATGACTTGTAAAAATCTAAGAATTATTGATGAAAAAATTCACCAAATTGATGGTTATCGTGCATTTACAATAACTGTTNGTGNATCNCTAACAAGNGATGGAAATGATCCTTACTATCCACANATAGAAGCAGGAACATACAAAANAGTTGGAACTACCACGTACGTTCTAGTGGAAAATGACATTTGGGTNATNGCCTCTNNTANTTTTCCACCTCAAAATTTTGATGCTGAATTAGANCAAAAAATNNTNTCNACTTTNAAAATNAACAATGTTTATGCACAAGAAGATGTGTTTACTTCTAATTCCACTTCATGGATTAACGTATTGATTAATACGATAATGTCGATTTTTAGCTGGAGTGATAATGAATTTTCAACAACACAATCTGTGATTAATGAACCCACAGTAGAAGAATATATTCCTAAACAGGAATACCAATGGGATAATCCTATAATCATAGATCTGGAATTTTAGAAATGGCTAGTAAATGGTGGTTATTCATTGGTTGTGCTTTGATTTGCAGCGGTTTTCTACTACCTATTGGAGTAATAATTCTAATCTGGTATTTTGTTGATTTTATTTTCAATAAAGATGGTATTAGCACAGGCAACCAATGTATTGTTAATTTGGATGAGCAAAATAATTCTGATATTCAGATAAATCACATGTCAAATGATGTTAGAAACTCAATGAGGTAAAATTGGGATCACAAATTTATCACAGTAATCTCTTGGAGATCATCCTATGATTCGTACACATCTAGTTCGTTCATTATACGAAAAACTCCTAGGCCCTGAAAACGGACCTGAAGAGACAGTAGAACAGCCATATTCAAAATATCAACTTGGTATACTAGAATCATGTTTTCATACAAAATATGAAGATAAGTTAATTGAAGATCCTGCTGATAAAAATTTTTCAGAAGATCTAGGAATAAATTCTGAAGATGATTCTGAAGGTGATAAAGATCTCTTATGGCCTGACACTGAACTTGCGTTAGATGGTTCTTTTACATTGGGACTTTCATTTGTAATAAAAGGCGATTCTCCAAAAATCAAAATCTGTAACACTTGGGGACGTTATGGTTTTGTAAAAGGTATTGAACAAAGTTTAAAATTTTTCAACAGAGAGCCAAATTTCTATCTAACAGATTGGTTAGATGTAAGTTCATTTGGAGAAGATAAGAAAATTCGACTTGTTAATGGAAATGGAAATGTAGTGAAAGTGGTTTCTACTCCGGGTGAAATTGAATTACATTTACGTTCAAGAAAAATAGAAAATGGAAAATGGACAGTGCAAGTTTTTCTTGTAAATAGAACACAATATGCAGATAGAGATGAAAATGGAATAAAACTAAGACAAAGTGAAATTCATAGAATCTTTCAACCACAGATTAGAATTAATCATGATGAGGATTCTGAAATTATAGATTTTGACTTTAATTCTGATGATAATGAAGAGATTTTATCATTTTCAAAGATGGGAACTAAAGCTAGAGGTTTTCAATGTGGTGCAATATGGAAAGAAATTGATCCTGAATCACATAAAGACGATGATGGATTTAGATTATTTTCATGGAAAGATGCTCAAAGTAAAATTATTCCAAAAGAGGTAGTTGATGAATTTACATGTCCACATATTAGAACTGATTATTTACCTACATACACAATACTTCAACCTGAAAAAGTTGACAGAGCATATGATGCAAATTACTTGTCAAAACAATGGTCTCCTGAAAAAATAGAAGAAAAGCTAAATCCAATTGTTAAAAATTATGATGAATGGATTTCTAATCAAAGCAAACTTCTAGATGATTTTGTTCCTAATTTTGATGGTGTCAAAACTGCAATTCGCAAAGCAGGAGAAAATAGAATTGATGAATGCAGAAAATCTTTAGAGAAAATTAAAAGTGGAATTGACTTTGTTTGTAATGATGAGCGTGCACGATTAGCTTTTTGTTTCATGAATGAAGTAATGTCTGAAAAGAGAAAATATGATAATCGAAATTCTGATGATGAAAATGACCGAAAATTAAACTGGAGAGAGTTTCAGATGGCATTCATTTTACAGTCTTTAAATGGAGTTGTAGGCAAAGACGAAGATCAAAGAAATGAAAGTGATGTCTTATGGTATCCTACTGGTGGTGGAAAAACCGAAGCCTATCTAGGAATTACAGTCTTTACTATTGCATATAGAAGATTAATGCCAGATAATGAATTAGTTGATGTTAATGGCACGAAGCTAAACAATGATGGGGGAGTAGCAGTAATTTCTAGATACACTCTAAGATTACTAACAATACAACAATTTCAAAGAGCATTAGGGGCAATTGTTGTAGCTGATATTAAACGAGTTCAAAATTGGTTACCTGAAAACCATACTAATTTTACAGATAGCACATTAAATGAAAAATTTACTTCCAAAAAATTATGGGGCTCTTCTAGATTTTCAATTGGATTATGGATAGGAAGTGCAGCAACTCCTGGAAGATTTGCATACATGACTGGTGATCATGGAAAAATTATTCCAAACGCTGAAGGAGTATTATTACCATACACTGATACTAAATCAAAAAAAGCATCAAAATCTTTTGAAAGTGATAATACAGGAGATCCTTCTCAAGTTCACAATTGTCCTGTATGTGGAAATATTTTATGTATTCCAGCTGACTCGTTAAATCCTGATCTCCTAAAAGATGGAATTACTTGGATTATACGTACAAGGAAAACTATCAAAGAACTTGAATCAATTCCTCAAAAAAAATTTGATTATATTCCCTCAAAAACAATTCGTGTAATTGAAAAACCAACATTTGATGAAATTTCTGAACTAGATGATGGAAGTAGATATGTAAGAGTCACAATGAAATTGCATACTAAAACTACAGGAAATCCAAGAATAACTTTTGATCACTGGTGGCAACAAATTTGTGATGATTATTGTCTTGGAACATCATCATCTTTACAATCTACTAGTGCATCTTTTCCAGGATATTTCTTTCTGCAAAGATCTAACAAACGTTATGATTTTGCAATTTTTTGTACCAATAAAAATTGTGAATTAAACAAAACAGAATGGTTTGAACAAACATCACAAGGTGTTCATTCAACAATTCCTAAACCATTTATCAAAAATAATAATGTCTCAAGATCTGTTCCCATATCTGCATTTGTAATAGATGAACAAGTGTATGCACGTTGTCCAACATTCATAATTGCAACTGCTGATAAATTTGCAAACTTGCCTTGGGATCCAAGATGTGCATCTTTATTTGGCAATGTAGATACTTGTCATCAATTTTTTGGATACGGAAGAAAATATTACTATGATCAAGGAATGGTTTCTCCTACACTAACAACAAAAGGTAATAAAACGGTAAGAGAAATTCCTGAATCTTCAGAGCATTCTCCATCTAACAGATTTCTTCCTCCATCTCTAATCATTCAAGATGAATTGCACTTGATTGAAGGTCCATTAGGAAGTATGGTGGGCATGTATGAATTGCCTATAGATATTATGTGTCGAAATGGAACAATGGGTCCAAAGTACATTGCTTCTAGTGCGACAATAAAAGAAGCAGATTCTCAAGTAGGTACTATTTTCCGCAAGAAAATCTCTACCTTCCCTTCTCCTGGAATCTTTTCATCAGATAATTTCTTTTCACAAGTAATAGAAGATCCTTCATGCATTGAAGAGAAAAATGGACGGCTCTATCTTGGATTATGTACCGGAAAATCTCTCTTTGAACTTCCAATAAAGACCTGCGGCATATTGATGAGTGAAATTTTCAAAATTCGAGAAAATCCAGAAGCATATGGTGAAACAAAGGATACTGTTGATAGCGCAGTTGATCCTTACTGGACATATGTTTCATATTTCACAGATTTACAATTAATGTCAAGATTCAGTGGCATGCAAAATGATGATATTGCACGTGAAATTGCTATTCGAAGTCCCTTAAAAATCGGCAATTCACAAGTAACTGGAAGTAATTCATTTGAAAAAGGAATAAGATTTTTCCCTATTACTGCAGATAAAGATATAGAAATTTTTGGAATATCAGTTTTTTGTAAGAATAATCGAGGTCGCTTTTCTTTAACATTATACGATGAAAATAAAAAAATTCTAGAATGGAAAGATAACGATGGTAAAACAACTTCTTTATTTGAAAAAGAAAATGTTCAAACAGGACAAAACAAATTTTTTAATGATAATTTAATAATAAAATTAAACAAAGGCCAAAAAATATTTGTTGGCATAAAAAATTCTGGAAAGGAAACTTATTTTCATACTGTATCTTCAGAATCTTGGTTACAATTAGAACAAAATCCTGATGATGATTTAGATTTTCCATCTATAATTAATAAAGCAACCATAATCAAAGAAGATGCAATAAGAATTCAATTATCAGGAAAAACAAGACATATTCCAAATGAAAAAATAATTCAATTATCAAGTGAAACAAAATCAAACGAGCTTCCAATTCATCTTGAAGATTTACAAAAAACTAATCATGTCGATGCATTACTTACATCTCCTGTATTTGGTACAGGTATTGATGTTGATAGATTAGGATTAATGAAAATAATGAATCAACCAAAAACTACATCTGGATACATTCAGGCATCAGGAAGAGTAGGAAGAAATAATCCTGGATTAGTAATTGCATGGCTTAGAGCAAGAAGAGCCAGAGATTTAGATCATTATGAAAATTTTGCAGGTTTTCATAGAATGATCCATAGTCAAGTTGAACCTGTTACTGCAAGTCCATTTTCTAAAGCATCATTAGAGCTATGTATTGGACCAATAATTGTCTCCTTATTACGAAATGCAGAAAATGTTTCTGGTGTTCCAATATCAAATAACTGGATTGATAAACTTGGTCCTGAAAAAATTTTTGAACATAAATCTGGAAATTCTACTGAAATAAATGCAATAAGACAAGAGCTTGTAAAAATAGCATCAAATGATAATATTCCAAAATTCAGACAAAATTCTGGTTTTGAAAATATTGTTAATGCTCAATTAAAAACATGGCTAGATACTGTAGAACAAAACAAAAAAGAATCCAAAGAAACAATCTATGGTGAAAGAAATCCGAATAAACCTGTTGAAAAAGACGTGGTTTTAGGCACAGAATTTCACGAAAAAAGTGATTTTAGTGCAGTTTTCAAAAATACACGAAATTCTCTAAGAGATACAGAATCATCTGCAGTTTTCTATCAAGGGATAGATCAAACTCAAGTTCGTCCATCACAATTCATGACACGTTATGGACCTGGTTCATTATTACCCATGAACAGATGTACTGTGATTGCACCCACTGTTGGAAAAATGATTGCAGATTTAAGAGAACCAATTGGAAATTTCTCTGAAGAAGTTCACGGTCTTAAAGAATTACAAAAAATTGAAATCGATGATGAATCTAACATGAAAAAAATGTTACGACGTTTTGAAAATGATGTTGAAATGTCACATATGCATATTTTTTCCATGCCAACAAATGCATCATTGAATAGTAAAAGTGCGGTAATGAAAGATTTTACTAATGTTTATCAAACTAGAATATTTCCGCAATGGGGATTATGTTCTGGACATGAAGGATCTAAAATGTTAGGAAAAATAGTTCGAGACGATAATGGTGCACCCGCAATTAAATGTCCAAAATGTTGGGAAAATAGTAAAAAGAAGAATCTCTATAGCAAGAAATTTACAAATGTTAAACTTGTTTTAGCGTGTAAAAATGGACACATGTCTGATTTAGACTGGGATTATCAAATCCATCATGATTTTAAATGCAATCAAAATGCATCTGATGATAATAGAATTTTTGTATGGAATGAATTTGGTGGAGGAGATAATATAATATTTGAATGTGATGGAGTTTGGAAAGAGAAAAAAGAAGATGGTAAACCCAAAGAAATTACTTATGTTAAAACAAAATGTCGTGGTGAAGTAAGCTATCTTAATTTAAAATCAGTAGATACAAAAGATGCATTTGGATGTAGAGGTGAATTTGCAGAAGACCCAGGCAATTTAGAGAAGTGTAAAGAACATCCTAAATTAGTTTATAGAAATACAATGAGCCTAAGATCTCCTATAATTCTTAGTTCTCTTCGCATTAAACCTAGACAACACAAATTATTCTATAAACTAGAATCATCATACTCACAAGCATTTCTGACTGAAAAGGTTAATCTTGATGAATATGTGCCTGATTGGACACCTGATACACTTGCAGGCAAATTAGAAGAACATCAAAAAAATAATCAAATGGGCCCAATGCTCATACGTGATATCAGAAAATGTTCAAAATCTGAAATTAATGATATATGCAATAGTCTACAAAATGAAAATTCTAGAAAAGATTCAGATGATGGCACATTATCTCAAGCACAAGTTCTAGAGAAAGAATTTGACAGTCTCAAATATGGAATTGATGAATCTACCCCATCTGGAAATTTCCCTGTTAGATGGCTAAGTAAAGATGGATTTAGTTTTGAGGCAATGCCATTTGATGATATCAAAGTAACCACAGTTCAAGCTGGATATTCTAGAGAAATATCTTCTGAACAAGAGGCTCAAGTAGATGATGATGATGTAAACAAATCCATCAACGTAAGAGTTGGTAAACCTGTTACAAAATACAATCGATATAAAGATCCAAACTCAAAACATTTGTGGTACATTGCAAATCAAAATCTTGGAGAAGGTGTATTCATACATCTTGATCCACAAAAACATGATAATGATTATGATGTTCTTAAAGATGTATCAAATTTAGAATGGGCTGACTATCATAAAACAGTAAAAAAAGTAACAGAATCATTACTAAAAACAGAAAAAAATAAAACAAGTAAAGACAAAATTGAAGAATTTAGAAATAAATCTGATCCTCTCTTTATTTGGTGGCATACTTTAGCACATCAAATTATTTCACAACTTTCAATTGATTCTGGATTTTCTACAACTGGTATTTCTGAAAGAGTTTATTGTATAGAAAAAAATGGAAAAACTTCTGCAGGAATTTTACTTTATGTTTCTTCTCCTGGAAGTGATGGAACACTTGGTGGTTTGACAAGTCTTGTTGCTGATGATATACTACCAAAAATTGTAGAAAAAGCATTAAAACGATTACGTCATTGTTCAAATGATCCAGTTTGTACTGATCGTGAATTTAATAAGAAAAGACAGTTTGGTGCTGCATGTCAAGCATGCATTATGGCACCCGAAACAACCTGTGGATATCAAAATAAATTTCTAGATAGAAATCTAGTAAAGGATTCGCTTCAATGAAATCTAAAATTGGGGAAGTAACTGAAATTAGTGTATCTGGAGAAAAATGGAATCATGGTAGAGCTGGTGATATTAGAGCTATATTTACAAAATGTGGAGGTAATCTAGCTGAGACAGGATCGGTCTCATTCTTATTTAAAAAGGTTGGGCTCATTGAATTTGAT
The DNA here is from genome assembly GCA_002708145.1 of Chloroflexota bacterium. Classification (GTDB taxonomy): domain Bacteria; phylum Chloroflexota; class Dehalococcoidia; order Lucifugimonadales; family Lucifugimonadaceae. The sequence continues at coordinate 35 of PAOV01000031.1, read as the reverse complement.
AAGTCTATATGCCCTGAAGATGATATTATAGAAAT
>PAOV01000030.1 GCA_002708145.1 Chloroflexota bacterium | reverse complement strand
TTGACTAAGCAGTTTGGCTTTGTTGCCTTTTTGGCAGCAATTATATTTATGATAGTTGCAACTTTTGGATATGTTTATGCTTGGAGAAAGAAAAATTTAGATTGGGTATACAATGAAAGATAATATTGGTAAAAATAATGCCTATGGCTTGCCTATTTTAGACTCTAAAGATAGAGGAATACTTGAATCCATTACAAATGAAATGGATGAAAATGAAGGTGAAGCAGTAAATTCAATGAAGTCTACACATTTAGAGCCTTTTCCTGACCCTGTTCTGGAAGTTCCAAATGACTTAAAGAGGAATATTATTGTTAGCTCAATTGATTCTTTACTTAACTGGGCCAGAAAATCATCAGTTTTCCCACTTCAGTCTGGTCTTGCGTGTTGTTCTTTTGAAATGATAGGTACAGCCATGGCTAGATTTGATATTTCTAGATTTGGTATGGAAGCTTTTAGAGCGTCACCAAGACAAGCAGATTTATTGATAGTTGCTGGTACTCTAACTTGGAAAATGGCAGTACCATTAAGAAGACTTTACGATCAAATGTCATCACCCAAATGGGTAATATCAATGGGAGTTTGTGCAACTTCTGGCGGGCCCTATTACCAAAGCTATTCTGTTGTGCCAGGCGTGAATCATATTATGCCAGTTGATGTATATGTTCCAGGATGCCCACCTCGACCAGATGCTTTGTTATTTGGGATAATGCAGCTTCATGACAAAATTCGTAAATATAGTCTTGTAGGAAAAGTAGCTGGTCAAGAATGATTCAAGAATGGCGAGGAAATTATTTAGCAGAAAAAATAGAATTAAAAGTAAAAAATTCTGTAGAAAAATTTGATGATAGATCTGTATGGATAAAGTCTGATAGCCTGATTGCAGTATGTAATTTACTAAAAGAAGATTCACTCTTTGAATTTGATCTACTGAATAGTTTGACGTCTGTAGATTATATCGATCATTTTGAAGTCGTATATCACTTTACCTCCATATCATACAGGTCTTCATGCATTATTAAATGCAAAGTTGGTTATGGAAGAAATAAACCAGAAATAGATAGTGTAGTTGATATATGGAGAGGTGCAGATTATCAGGAAAGAGAAGTATGGGATCTAATGGGTATAAAATTCAATGGTCATCCAAACCTCAAAAGAATAATGCTTTGGGATGGCTTTCCTGGTCATCCATTAAGAAAAGATTTTGTAACTTATGATCAATCAATTGTTAACACCAAGGGAGATGAATAATGTCTCTTGAAACTAGGCCTGTAACTGTAAACCTTGGTCCACAACATCCTTCTACTCATGGAGTTTTCAGAATGAGGGTAACTTTTGATGGTGAAGAAATTGTAGATGTAGAGCCTGTGTTTGGCTACCTTCACAGGGGTTCAGAGAAGCTAGCTGAAGAAAGAACTTATTCACAGATTGTTACATTGACAGATAGAATGGACTATGTTTCTTCAATGCTGAACAACCAGGCATATATATTAGCAGTAGAAAAATTATGTCAGATTGTTCCTTCACCCAGAGGAGTTTGGCTAAGGATGATAGCTTCGGAGTTGCAAAGAATAGCTAGTCATTTTGTTGCAACTGGTTTTCTTTTGCAAGATTTAGGCGCTCTAGGAACTCCTTTAATATACTGTATGAGAGAAAGAGAGAATATTCTTGATTTATTTGAAATGTTGTGTGGAGCGCGAATAACTAACTCTTATCTTAGGCCTGGTGGTGTATTTATGGATGCACCTGATGTATTTTGGCCTGCTTTAGATCGCTCAATGGTTGATATTGAGAAAAGTATAGACGAGATTGAAGAATATTTATCTGGTAATGAGATTGTTTTTTCTCGAACAAAAGGTACTGCTATTTTGTCATCAGAATCTTTGGTAAATGCCTCAATAACTGGTCCTATGTTGAGGGCGAGCGGAGTTGATTGGGATCTCCGGCACAGAAATCCCTACGATTATTATTCTGAGATAAATTTTAAGCGTATACTACACACAGCTTCTGATAATTATGCAAGATACTGGATAAGAGTTCAAGAAATGCGAGAGAGCCTTAAGATTATTTCTCAATGCATAAAATATATCGAACCTGGCCCGGTTAGGCCTTCATTTGATGACGTACCAAGACTCATACGTCCTGAGCCTGGTGATTCATATGCAGCGATTGAAGGTTCAAAGGGAGAGTTAGGCTTTTATCTTGTAAGTGATGGGGGTATTGCTCCTTATAGAATGCATGTAAGGGCTCCTTCACTAATTAATCTAACTTTATTGAGAGAGATGCTAGTAGGAGAGCTTTTTGGTGATTTGTTTGTGATATTTGGTAGTGTTGATCTTAATATGGGAGAGGTAGATCGATAATGTCAAATTTATTGGTAGAAAATATGATTTGGAGAAATATTTATTGTAATATTTCTAAATCTAGTACTGATTGCATAGAAATGGGTTATAGTTTTGGATTATTGCCTAGCGGCCTTGAGTGGTTAGCATTTATATTATCTTCACTAAGTATAATTGGCTTATTCATTAATGGTGTACTTGGAGGAGTAATAATACTAATATGGGGAGAAAGAAGGCTGTTTGGTCGTTTTCAAAATCGTACTGGTCCAAATCGATGGGGGCCATATGGAATTTTGACACCTGTGGCTGACGCGATAAAGACAATGTTTAAGGAAGATATTTTGCCAAAAGATGCTGATAGATTACTATATAATCTTGCACCGATAATGGTAGTTGTCCCAGTGCTAATAATTTTTTCTGTCATTCCGGTTGGATTGGGTTCTTTTGTTGTAGATTTGAATGTTGGTATTTTATTTGTACTAGCTATTACGTCTATATCTTCATTATCAGTATTAACAGCTGGGTGGTCTTCCGGAAATAGAATTGCAATACTGTCTGCACTTAGATCTGTTGCTTTGTTAATAAGCTATGAAATTCCTATGGGTTTAGCTGTGATAGGAGTCATAATGTTGTCAGGTTCTTTGTCTCTAGGAGATATCGTTGAATCACAACAAATTCCTTATATTTTAGTTCAGCCACTTGGTTTCTTTGTTTTTTTTCTTGCGGCAATGGCTGAGATGGCTAGAGCTCCTTTTGATCTTACTGAGGCAGAATCTGAATTAGCAGCTGGCCATCTTAATGATTATTCAAGTATGAAATTTGCTCTGTTTTTTTTAGGTGAATTTATGGCTGAATTAGCGACTGCTGCAATTGTTACTACATTATTTTTAGCAGGCTGGAAAGGTCCAGGATTTATTCCTACGGAGTTTTGGTTTGGAGNAAAATTAGTTTTTGTTTTATTTCTTATTGTGTGGTTTAGGATGACACTCCCAAGACTAAGAATTGATCAAGTATTACAATTTGCTTGGAAAGGTCTATTTGAGCTAACAATGATAAATATTATAACAACTGCTATATTTATATTTATTTTTCCAGAGCCTGGATTGAGAGAATTGATAATACTAGGAATAATTAATTGGCCAATAGCGATATTTTCAATATGGGGTATCTCAAAGATTTTAGGTACAAAAAATTATCAAAATGTTGAATCTTTGAAAAATGAAAATGCTTATCCTTATTCTTTTAAGACTCTTCCCTCAGAATTTTCTCATCAAGAAACTGAGGAGGTAAATAATAAATGATTGGTAAAGGAATCCCAAAAGGTTTTATCATTACTCTAAAAAACTTTCTTAGAACTCCTGTAACAGTTCAATATCCAGATAGGAAAGTTAGTTTAATTGAATATGCAAAAATTAAAAAAGTTAATATTTTTAAATTGATTTTTTCTCAACCAATGTTATCTATAAAAGTATCCTTAGGGATAGTTACAATTCCAACTAATGTGGAACAATCTCAGAGGTTTAGAGGTAATGAATTCACATTTTTTGAAGAAAGGTGCACCGTTTGTGCAAGCTGTGCTAAATATTGTCCTCTAGGAATCATTGAAATTGTAAGTGTCCCTGGTGGATTTGATGCTCAAGAGGGTGAAAGTTATAAACTAGAGGTTTTTGATATTGATATCGGAAGATGTATGTTTTGTGGTTTATGTGTAGAGGCTTGTCCATATGATGCTTTACATATGGGTACAAAATTCGAAAAATCTACNTATGTTCGTGACAACTTGATAATTACTAAGGAACAATTAGCAGAATCCGAAAAGTCACCAAGTTCATTTTATCGTCCTCAATTTGAGAAACAAAATTTTGACCCTTACAAGGAAAATATTGACGATCATTATGAGGCGGGTCGGCATGAAAAACCTGAAAATAAAGAACTTAAGAAAAAATGGGTGGATGATAGATGATTGAAAATAATTTATTTATTGATGTTATTTTTTATGTTTTGTCTGCAGTTATAATTTGCTTGTCAATATTAGTAATATTTATCAAGGATATTTTTAGAGCTTCAATAGCTCTTGCTGGTACTTTTCTTAATATTGCTATTATTTATTTTATGCTTAATGCAGAATTTATAGGAACTGTACAAATTTTAGTCTATGTTGGTGCAATTTCTGTTTTGATGGCTTTTGCAGTAATGTTTTTGAGAAGTTTATCTCAATCTGCTAAACCATCGTCTTATCGACCATTTAGTTTTTTTATTTCAGTTCTAGTTTTTCTTAGCTTTGTAGTAGGTATTTACAATATTGAATGGTCGAAAATTAATGATGTGAATGATGAAAATATTATTGAAGTATTATCTGATAAATACTATGAATTAGGATATGGTGAGTATATTTATATTACAAGTGAACCATCCGATTCAGGGCTTTTGGAAATTGAAAACAAAGGAGTTTTTATTGACTCAACTTCAGTTATTGGTACATTTTTGGTTCAAGAATATCTTTTAGCATTTCAAATTGTCGGTTTAATTTTAGTAGTGGGAGTTGTCGGCGGATTAATAATAATGAAAGAACCTGATGAGGGTAGTAATTTATGACACTCGAAAATTTACTCATTTTGTCAGCGGCATTGTTTTCTATTGGCCTTTATGGTGTACTTTCTAATAGAAATTTCATTAGTATAATTATGTCTCTAGAATTAATATTTAATTCATTGGTTATTGCTGCTATAGCATTTAGTAGATTCATATTACCATTTGGTCTTATATCTGATGGAGATATTCATGCTTCTTCTCTTCGGAATACTCTTTCAGGTCATATGTTTGGTATTTTCATAATTGCAGTAGCCGCTACTGAAGCTGCNCTCGCTTTAGCACTTGTTTTTGCTCTTTCAAGAGTTAACAAGGATATTCAAATAGAAAATGTATCAGAGATGAGGGAATAATTTGTGGGTTGACTATAAAAAAGCAAATAATTTAATATCCGCCGAAATGTGGAAAAATTTATTTGAAGGAGAAGGATTACCTTCCAAAATTTTACCTGTAAAAAATATTTTGGATTGGTCAGAAAATTCACAATTTAGAATATTAGTTCCTAAGGGTAGGGAACATGTTGCTGACGAAATTCTAAGGAAACTATGATATGAATTATGAGCTATTATCTTACTTAGTAATTTTATTTCCATTATTAAGTTTTGTTATAAACGGAGTTATTATAAGAAATTTTTTTGATTCAGCATCAATTTATGCAGGTTATACAACAATATTTTCTATCTTGATTTCTTTTATTATTTCTATAATTATATTAGTAAAAATAATATCTAGCTCTGAGCAATTTTTATTTGAACCTATTAATTGGATAAGTATTTCTCATTTATATATATCATTTGGAATACTTCTTGATAACTTAACTATAGTTATGATGGTTGTTATCACATCCGTAAGTCTACTCGTTCAAATTTATGGATTATCATACATGCATAGCGATAAAAGTATTACCAGATATTATACATTTATGTCCTTATTTACTGCATCAATGCTTGGTCTAGTTCTCTCAAAAAATATAGTTCAGTTGTTTGTTTTTTGGGAGCTAGTGGGTGTATCATCTTATTTACTCATAGGTTTTTGGATGAACAGGCCATCAGCTGCTAATGCGGCAAAAAAAGCGTTTATAATGACACGCTTTGGAGATTTTGGTTTCTTATTTGGGATTTTATATCTATTTTCCATCAATCCTTCTTATTTAGATATTAATACACTTTATAATGCGATATCTAATGGGGAAATTTCTACTTATTCTGCAACTGTAGTATCTGCAGGGCTACTAATAGGTGCTATAGGGAAATCAGCTCAATTTCCCTTACACACATGGTTGCCTGATGCTATGGAGGGTCCAACCTCAGTATCAGCATTAATTCATTCTGCAACAATGGTTACAGCAGGAGTATTTTTAATTGCTAGATTTTTCCCATTATTTGACTTATCAAATGTAATGATTTTTCTTGCATTATTAGGTGGAATAACCTCTGTTTTTGCAGCTTCGATGGGACTAGTAGCTGATGATATAAAGAAAGTACTTGCCTATTCGACAATCAGTCAACTAGGTTACATGATGTTTGCTTTAGGTATCGGTGCTTACGCTCCTGCGATATTTCATCTTTTTACTCATGCTTTTTTTAAGGCATGTTTATTTCTTGGAGCAGGATCTATTCATCACGCTTCTGGTACTTTTAATATGAAATTTATGGGTGGGATGAGAAAAATTATGCCAGTCACATATATAGCTATGATTATTTCTAGCTTGAGTCTAGCTGGAATTTTTCCTTTATCTGGCTTTTGGTCTAAGGATGAAATACTAGCTCATGCAGCTCATCAAGAAAATTTTCTTGGATATATAGTTTTATTTTTGGGATTGATTGCTGCATTTTTGACTGCATTTTACATGTTTAGAGTAATATTTTTAGTTTTTCATGGAGAATGGAAAGGTGGAGGAGAAGCAGAAAAAAAAGAACTGCTAGAAAATAATCAAGAAATACACCCTACTATTGTAAAGTCTCATCTTGAGGAATCACCAAATTTTATGATTTACCCTATGATAATACTTGGGGGCTTAGCAATTATTGTTGGTTTTATAGTTAATCCATTAATAGATTTATTTATTGTTGAAAAGCATGCTTTCGCTCATTTTATAACAGATAATTATCATGTTTTTCAAGGAGATAAAGAGAAAATATACAAGGCAGGTGGATCACCAAAGTTTGATGTTGTTATAGCATTATTATCTTCTCTGATTGCTATTGGAGCTATTTGGTTAGCGTACGTAATTTATATCAAACAAAACAATTTATCATTTCAGAAATACCTAAGTAAAGGAATTATTTACAGAGTATTAAAAAATAAATATTATTTGGATTACCTTTATGAGGATATAATAATTAGAAAGTTATTTTATAAAAATCTTTCAGTATTTTTAAGATGGATAGATGAAAATATAGATAATATTAATGTTCAAATTACTAATATTGTTAGTAGACTCAGTAGAAGTATTTTATTTTTACAAAATGGGCAAACTCAGGTTTATGTGTATGGAATGTTTATAGGTATTTTATCCTTATTAATAATTTTTTATTTGTCAGGAGGTTTATTATAATTGTTTGATGGTATTATTTCACTTACTATTTTCCTCCCAGTAATATCTGCTGTAATAATTTTATTTTTTTTGAAAAATAAAAAAACTATACGTTATTTTGCAAATATTACAACTGGTATAGTATTTATTTTTTCACTATTAATTTTCCTTAGTTACGATACTGATTTATCTGGTTTCCAAATGATAGATTATTTCGAAAGGTGGATTCCTTTTGAATATCTAAGATCCTCGTATATTGTTGGAGTGGACGGGCTTAGCGCTCCTCTCGTTCTATTGACTGGTATTTTAGGTTTTGTATCCACATTAGCATCAACAAAAGTAGAAAAAAGAGTTAAGGAGTATCATATTTGGCTGCTTGTGCTTATATCATCTGTTTTTGGTGTATTTGTTTCGCTAGATCTTTTACTGTTTTTTATTTTTTTTGAGTTTGAACTAATTCCTATGTATATGCTAATTTCAATATGGGGATCTGGCAGGCCAAAGTATTCAGCTATGAAGTTTGTTCTTTTTACACTTTTTGGTGGCGCTTTAATGTTGATTGGAATTTTATCAATATATATGTCTCCTGATATAGGCACTTTAATGATGGTATCTTTACCAGAGCTAGGTTTAGTTGGAATTCCAGAATTAATTCAATATTCAAATTTGCTTATTCCAGCTTCTTTTGTTTTTTTCTTATTTTTTATAGCATTTTCAATAAAACTACCCTCATGGCCTATGCATAGTTGGTTGCCAGATGCTCATACCGATGCTCCTACGGCTGTTTCAGTTATGCTTGCAGGCGTATTACTAAAAATGGCAGGTTATGGTCTTATAAGGATAAATATAGGTTTTTTTCAGAATACTAATGGATTCACTATATATGATGTTTCGCTATACATATCAATTTTAGCTGCAGTTTCAGTTGTATATGGTGGAATCATAACTGTAAGGCAAACAGATATGAAAAGGCTAATAGCCTTTAGTTCAATCAGTCATATGGGTTTTGTAATGTTGGGAGTTTCAGCTATTGGTCAGTCAAGTATGCAATCATCCATTGCAGGGATTAATGGTGCAGCTTTGCAAATGTTTACTCATGGAACAATTACTGGACTTGCTTTCTTAATGGTAGGTTATACTTATGAAAGAACTCATACAAGACATATACCTCATCTTGGTGGGCTATGGCATAAGATACCTATAATAGCAGTATTCTTTTTTATATCCGGTTTTGCATCACTTGGATTGCCTATGTTATCCGGTTTTGTATCAGAAATAATGATTTTTCTTTCAGTTTATAAAATTTGGCCTGTAGCAACAATTATCTCTGCATTTGGAGTAGTATTAGCTGCAGGATATATTTTATGGATGATTCAAAGAATATTTTTTGGGGTCAAGCCTCCGGATGAGATTTTTTCTGATGATATTTATGAAAAAATTCGTGATGTTAAAAAGTTAGATTTATTACCAATTTTATTATTGACTATTCCTGTAATATTAGTAGGAATTTGGCCTTCGTTTTTAACTGATATGATAAATCTTGGAGTTGAAGGAGTTATCAGATGAATTTAAACGATTTAAAACTATTATCTCCAGAAATATTTTTATCTATTTCTGGTCTTTTTCTATTAGTTTTATCACTGTTTAAGACTGATGTAGTAAAAATTATTAATTTATCTATATTTTCCTTGATAATAACTATTTTATTAGTATGCAATCTATGGTTTGGTTGGTTATTTGAAATTTCTACTAATGCTGGTTTATTAGATACATTTGCAACTGATAATTTTTCACTTTTTTTTAAATTATTGATTTTATTAGCTTCAGTAATAACTATTTATGGTAGTTTTCATTATTTAATCGCTGAAAAAACCAAATATTATTTTGGAGAATTTATATCTTTGTTTTTTTTATCTATTGTGGGAATGATGTTATTAGTATCATCTACTGAACTTATAACTATTTATGTCGCTCTGGAATTATCTGCCCTTCCAATAATAGTACTCTTATCTATTCATAGAACTAAATTAGGTATTGAATCGGGGATTAAATTTTTTATTTTATCGGCATTTTCTAGTGCCTTGTTACTTTACGGTTTTATATACTTATATGGAATAAGTGGATCAACAAATTTACTTGTAATCAAAGATTCTATTTCATCTATGAATTCACTTAATTCTTATGGAATTATTATTTCTATTGTATTGATTATCTCTGGTCTAAGTTTCAAGATGGCTATTGTACCTTGGCAAATGTGGATCCCAGATGTATATCAAGGGGCTCCAACTCCAGTAGCCGCATTTTTATCAGTAGCATCTAAAGCTTCAGCTTTTGCTGTGATAATAAGAATTTTTTATACAGCATTTTCCAATGAAAACTTAATGGTAGACTGGTCTTTGATTTTTGCTATTCTTGCTGCAATAACTATGACTATAGGTAATTTATTTGCGTTGAATCAGAATAATATTAAAAGATTATTAGGCTATTCAACAATCGCTCAAGCTGGCTATATTCTTATTGGTTTAGCTGCTATTCCAGGCAGTGAAACGCTCGATTTTAGTGGTATCCAAGGTAGTATGTATTATTTAGCTGGTTATTTATTTACCAATATCTCAATATTTATTGTTGTAACCATCATTATTTCAAAAACTAAAGATGAAACTATCCAAGGTCTTAGTGGTTTTATAAAAGTCTCGACCGTTTATTCTGTAATTTTAGTTATTGGATTATTATCATTAATTGGTATGCCGCCAACTGTTGGATTTATGTCAAAGGTTATAATATTTGGATTTGCTATAAACTCTGGTTATCCATGGTTGGCTCTAATTGGAGTTGTAAATTCTGTCCTTGCAGCATTTTACTATTTGAGAATAATAAGATTCATAGTTTTTGAAGAGCCGTCTAATGATAAACTTTCTTATGTATCAAAGCTTCAAGACAGTCGAACAGTTTTTGCCGGGGCAATATGTTCAATACTAGTTCTTTTATTAGGAATAATTCCTTTCTTGGTACTAGAGATGTCAAAAAAGGCTATTAATTTTATATAATCATTACTATATATACAAAAGAATAAAATATGACTTCATACAATAGCATAGGCATAATTCACAATAGTTTGTCTGCACCTTCATTGGACTTATCAAAAAAAATTATAAATAATTTTTCTTCGGACAAAACTTTTTGGAATATGAATGAAAAAGATATCTTACAGGAAAAAGAAAGAATAAATGAATCTCAGTTAATGATAGCTGTTGGAGGAGATGGCACTATATTAAAAGTAGCTCATCTAGTAGCTGAATATAATATTCCCATACTAGGAATTAATATGGGAAGAGTAGGATTCATGAGTGAAATTGAAGAGTTAGATGCAATTAAAAGTTTGAAATGGTATTTTGAGGGAAACGCTAGGCTGGAAAAACGATATATGCTTGAAGCTAAAAATATAAAAACCAATAAAATTTTTGCAATTTCACTAAATGATATTGCTGTAGCAAGAGGTAATTTGATAAGAGTTACTGAGCTAGCAACGCATATAGATGGTGTTCATCTTGCGACATATAGAGGTGACGGAATCATTGTATCTACAGCAACAGGTTCTACAGGCTATAATCTTGCATTAGGAGGTCCTGTTCTTGATCCACTTTCAAGAGATTTTATACTTAAGCCAATCGCTAGCCATATGAGTCAATTTGGAGGAGTAGTATTAAGTGGTGATTCAAGGATCAATATTGAAATAATCAGTGACCATAGTGTAAATTTCTCTTCAGATGGGTTTATTGACAAGGAATTAAGAAAGTCTGATCAAATTGAGATATATCAGAGCAGTAAATATATTAGTTTCTTACGGAAAAAAAAACCTGCAGAATTTTGGGGTGACTTATCAAGAAAACTAGGTATAAGAAAAGGAATTTAGTTGGCAAATAATAACCCTACAATACTTAGTTCAAAAAAAATTTATCAAGGAGAAAAATTTTCTCTTCAAATAAAAAATGCTAAAAANNAAAAAAGGTCAAACTTTTATTAAGGAGATTATTCAGCATCCAGGTTCAGTAGTTATTTTACCTATTACCAATGATTATGAAATTATTTTGATTAAGCAATACAGGCTTGCAATAGGAAAAACTATAATTGAATTACCAGCAGGAACTGTAGAAAAAAAGGAAGATCACTATCTAACTGCAAACAGGGAGCTTAGAGAAGAAACTGGCTTTAGGGCAAAAAATATTAAACTAATACATAAAATGTGGGTAGCCCCTGGATACTCATCAGAATGTTGTTATTTCTATTTAGCTGAAAATTTAGTTCCAGATCCATTACCATCTGATCTGGGAGAGGATATAATGGTATTAAGAAAAAATATAAATGATGTTAAGAAAATGATCATTTCTGGTGAAATCGAAGATCAGATGACTCTAGCTTCTTTGTTATATTTTTTTTCTATAAAAGACTTGTAAATATTAGATTAGAAAGAGTTTTAGGTAGAACTGAATGTATGAACACGATGTATTAATTATAGGTGGTGGTCTAGCTGGGCTAAGAGCAGCCATAGAAGTAACCCGTCATGGTGTAGATGTTGCAGTAGTTTCCAAAGTTCATCCCGTAAGAAGTCATTCCAATGCTGCTCAAGGTGGGATTAATGCCCCNTTAACTGATAGAGGAGATGAATGGGAAGGTCATGCATATGACACAATCAAAGGAAGTGATTTCTTGGCTGATCAAGATGCTGTAGAAATTATGTCATCCGAAGCTGGAGATGCTGTCATTGAGCTAGAAAGAATGGGCGTAATTTTTTCAAGAGGTGAAGATGGAAAATTAGGGACGAGAGCTTTTGGGGGGCAAAAAGTTGCAAGAACTTTCTTTGTCGGTGCCATTACAGGTTCGGCTATGTTGCATGTACTATACGAACAGTCCGTAAAGTTAGGGCTCGGCGTATACGAAGAATGGTTTGTTACTAAATTAATTATGGAAAATGGGGTATGCAGAGGAGTTATTGCTTATGATATTAAATCTGGTGAACTACATACAATAAAAGCCAAAGCAGTCATAATGGCTAGTGGAGGTTCAGGTAGAGTTTTTGAGCCATCAACTAATGCGCTAATTTGTACAGGAGATGGGTTAGCTTTAGCCTACAGAGCAGGTGTTCCTCTAATGGATATGGAAATGATTCAGTATCACCCAACAACCTTAGCACGTACGGGAATATTACTTTCAGAGGCAGCTAGAGGAGAAGGAGCTTATCTACTTAATTCTAATGGTGAAAGATTTATGGAAAAATATGCTCCTGATTATATGGAACTTGCATCCAGAGATGTAGTTTCTAGATCCGAGCAAACGGAAATTGATGAAGGTAGAGGAATTGATGGTAATGTTCACTTAGATCTAAGGCATCTTGGGAGGGATTATATTGAGCAAAAATTAGGTTATTTAGAGGAAGTTTCCAAAGAATTTTTAGGGATTAGTATGGCGGAGAGTCCAGTACCAGTGAGACCTGGAATGCATTATATAATGGGTGGTATTAAAACAGATTACAATGGTGCTACTAACGTACCAGGTTTATATGCTGCTGGAGAGTGTGCGAATGTTAGTGTTCACGGGGCAAACAGATTAGGAGCTAATTCATTACTTGATACGGTTGTTTTTGGTAGAAGATCTGCGATTCATGCTCTTGAATATATAAAAAATATTGAGCCACATTCTAGTTCCGAAATAGACCTTAAGTCTGAAAAAATTCGACTCCAATCTATTTTAGATAGAGCAAAGGGTGAAAGCATTGCTAAAGTACGAGAAGATATGGCTGTGGGTATGACAAAAGGCATTGGTGTTTGGAGAGATCAAAGTTCTATGGAGGGTGCATTAGAAAATCTTAATAATATTAAATCTAGGCTCCCAAATATATCAGTAGAAAATAAGAGCAAAATTTTTAATACTAATTTGCTTTTTGCTTTAGAATTAGAATTTATGGTTGATAACGCTGAAGCTATAGTACATGGAGCTTTGATGAGGAAAGAGAGTAGGGGGGCTCATTTTCGAACAGATATGCCTGAAAGGGATGACGAAAATTGGCTAAAACATACTCTTGTTTACAAAGACGAAACTAATAACAATGGCGTTAGAACTGATACTTCACCAGTTAAAATAACTCAATGGGAACCAGTAAAAAGGGTGTATTAAATGAAAGTTGANTTNAAAATTAAAAGNTTTGATCCAGCNGATTCTGGNGGNAAAACATGGTGGCAAGAGTATAGTGTTGANATTCACAAAGATTCAACAGTATTAGATGCATTAATTGAAGTAAGNGAATATGAAGATACCTCATTAGCATTACGCTGTGCTTGCAGAGCGTCNATATGTGGNTCATGTGGAATGAAAGTTAATGGNGATGCNAAGCTTGTTTGNAAGACTCGAGTTGTTGAAGTTTCTCCTGATGGAGNNCAAATNATAGTTGAGCCAATGGGAAANCAACACGTAGTTAAAGACTTAGTAATTTCTCTTGATACTTTTTTTGATCAAATAAAAAGAGTNAAACCNTATGTTCAGCCCAATCAATCTCCTGAGAGTGGTGAATATATTGCATCTAATGAATCTATGGAAAACTTATTGACAGCAATGAACTGCATAATGTGTGGCTGCTGTGTTTCTGATTGTACTGTTTTGGAAGTAGATAGTAATTTTATAGGTCCCGCCGCTCTAGCTAAAGCGTGGAGATTTGTTGAAGACCCTAGAGACTCTAAAAAAACAGATAGGCTCTCAGAATTGAATGATGAGGATGGAGGAATATGGGACTGTACAAGATGTATGAAATGTGTAGAAGTGTGCCCAAAAGGTGTCTCGCCTATGGATAGAATCATGGAACTTAGAGAGTCTGCAATTCAATCAGGTAAGAAAAATACTTCTGGTTATCACCATACAGAATCATTTTATAATTCTGTAAAGAAATATGGTAGATTAGATGAAACAAGATTAGCTGTAGACTCAGCTGGAATGACTAATATTCCAAGATTGTTAGATTTAGCTCCTGTTGGGATGAAGGCTATGATGAAAGGAAAATTACCTCCAATTTTGCCTCATAAGTCTGAAGACCATAAAAATATTAAGAAACTTTATGATCAAGTTGAAGGAGAAAATAAATGAAATATGCTTTTTATCCAGGCTGTGTTGCTAGAGGCGGTGCTCCAGAACTTTATGATTCAGCTATGGCAGTTATGAAAAAATTAGATATTGAATTAGAAGAACTTACTAAAGCTGCATGTACTGGGGCTGGAGTTCTTCAAGAAAAAAATTTAAAAATGGGTGATGTATTAAATGTAAGAACTTTTGCTATGGCAGAAAATATGGGCTTACCAATATTAGTTTTGTGTTCTACCTGTCAAGGTGTTATGAGTCAAGCTAATTACAGGGTCAAGAAAGATCCAGAATATCTTAAAGAAATTAACGAAATATTATCTGAAGAAAATTTAGAGTACAAAGGTACTACAGATATTAAGCATCTTTTATGGGTAATTATTGAAGACATTGGGCTAGAAAAATTAAAATCTACTTTCACTAAAGAATTAACAGGAATGAATATGGCNCCATTCTATGGGTGTTATATGGTTAGACCTTCAGATGCTTTAGGTTTTAAGGAAAATCCTATTAGAGAAACGTCAGTTGAAGAGCTAATTGAGGCTGTTGGAGGTAATGTAACGGATTTTGCAGGCAAAACTGCTTGTTGTGGCTTTCCTATACTATTCATAAATCAAGCAAATTCAATGAAAATGGTTGCAAATCATACTGGCACAGCTAAGGAAAAAGGAGCGGATGCAATGGTTACTCCGTGCCCTTTATGTCATTTAAATTTAGATGGTTACCAAGCAAAAGCTAGAAAACAGGTTAGAAACGAAAAAGCTGATTTACCTATAATACATGTCCCTCAATTAATAGGATTAGCAATGGGCATGAAAGAAAAAGAACTAGGATTGCAAAAACATATAGTATCAACAAAAGATATTGTAAAAAAAGTAGAACAAATTTCTATATAATCTTTTCTTCAACAAGTAATTCAAATTTAGTGTTTTCTTCTAATGGGTAAATAGGTCTTTCACANATTTTGTGCCCCAAAGNATGTAAGTTCGCNCTCGTGGATCCGGGAGCGTCNATGTTTAAGTTTATTTGACTCCATTCNTCAAAAAACTCAGGTCTNCAATGAGGTGACTTAACAACTATTAAGTCATATTTTTTTGGATCAATACCTGCNCCTAAAAATATTGATCNATCAAATAAACTTATAGGCTTTGAAGTNCANACTATTGTAAAATTTTCAGAAATCAAGACCGCAGTTTTTCCTGAATTTCTTTTTACGTTTCTACTTTCTTCTATNTGATCACCATCAGAAATAAANTTAACTTTGAATTTCATTTCATAAGGCTTNNATCTATTATCAAAGTATCCACCTAGTTGTCCAATAAACTCATTGTCAATACCAAAATTAATAGCTTTTTGAACTAAGGCAGGATCAGTGATTGGTGCAAGGACTTTTTTATTATATTTTTTTTGATGTAAAAATTTAATAATATAGTTTGAATCTCCNGNAGCACCTGAGGANGGAGCATCAGCAGCATCTGTATAAATTATAGTNCCTTCAGTTNNTTTTGAATTTTTATATGCTTCANCAATGTCAATTAAATTAGATTGCATNNTTGCTCGATTATTCCAAAATTCTTCTGCTATANTTTTTATTTNCTCNTTATTTTTTTTATGGTATTTATCGTATATAAAATATATTTGCGAACATAANTCAGGTACATCAGTGAATGGATTTCCTATATGAAAACCACCTGAAATGATTTGTTTNGTTTCTTCTAATTTTTTTATTTTATTNATTTGATCACCAAAACAACCAGTTTCAGTTATGAGNTCATNTCCTCTAACAAGAGCAGGTATTCTTATNCTAGATATACTTANTNTNGCTCCACTAATNATATACCTAAGTAACTCTGCTGCTCTTTTACCAGTATCAAAAAAATCAATATGNGGATAAGTATGGAAACTAGTAAAAGCATCACCGTATGTAATCATTTTTTTAGTTANAATTCCATGNAAGTCCATAGAAAAAACTATTGGTANGNATTTACCAAAAATTTCTCTNGTTTTTTTCAAAATCCATCCTTCAGGGTCATTTTCTGANACTCCTTGCATGGCACCATGAAGNGATAAATAAATTCCATCAATATTTTCTTTATGAATTTTTATNNNNTGAAGATATTCNGTTGAAATTTTTTNCCAGCAATCNTCACTCATTGGNCCANCACTAGTAGCTCTTGCNCCTATNGTTGGGACGATATGAAAATATTTTTTTAGAACTTTTATTGCTCCTCCCATTTGAGTGGGTTTANNATTATGATAATCGAATAAATTTTCATTATGATGTANTTGAAATGCATCATAATTTGTCTGAACAGGGTTAAAGGTTGAAACTTCTTGAGCAATTTCNGCAATAAGAATTTTTTTCATAAACTCATTGCACCGTCAATAACAATTGTTTGTCCTGTCATATAAGATGATTCATCTGAGGCGAGATATACAGCCAATGAAGCAACTTCTTCAGGTGTCCCTATCCTACCCATTGGCTGTCTAGCGATATAANTTTTACGAGTTTCAATAGGATTATCAGTATTATTTATTCGATCTTGTAGAGAGGGCGTTTCAACTGTTGCTGGTGCAATTGCGTTGACTCTAATTTTTTTTTCNAGGTAATCTCTTGCGACAGACTTTGTAAGTCCTACTACTGCAGCTTTAGAAGNNGTNTATATTGCTCGATTAGGAATTCCGGANAAATTTGATGCTAANGATGCCATATTAATTATNGANCCTCCACCATTATCAATCATTGAAGGAAGAAATGTTTTTATCATTCTAAACATTGACTTTACATTTATATTAAATGATTTATCCCATTCTTCTTCAGTGGCATCAAGTATTGTCCCTTCGGCTACAAATCCTGCGCAATTAAATANAATNTCTGGAGTTCCAGAAAAATTAAGAAATTCTTCTATTGAATTATTATCTGTAACATCGCATACAGTNGTTANAATTTTATTTTTTGAACTAATTTCATGTATTTTGTTTTTATTTATATCNGACGCATAAACAGTTGCTCCTTCATNTGCAAATGCTTCAGCNATAGCTCTTCCCATCCCCTGTGCTGCTGCTGTGATTACAGCTTTTTTCCCAGCTAATCTATGCATTTTTTTCCATGATTTCAATGAGTTCTTGTACAGAATCTGCAGAATTCTTAAGAGCTATAGATTCTTCTTCTGTTAAATCAACTTGAATGATTTCTTCAACACCTGAGGATCCTAGTTTTATTGGAACACCTGCATATAAGTTATTAATTCCATACTCTCCTTCAAGATAAGCTGCACATGGTAAAATTTCTTTTTTATCTAATAATATAGATTCAACCATTTGTGCTGAAGCAGCTGACGGAGCATAATAAGCAGATCCAGTCTTAAGCAGACTTACTATTTCGGCTCCTCCATCTCTAGTTCTTTGAACTATTTCTTCTAATCGATGTGGTTTTATTAAAGATGATACAGGTACTCCACCTACGGAAGTTGATCCTATTAATGGCACCATTGAATCTCCATGACCTCCTAATACATAAGCTGAAACATTAGTAACTGATACGTTTAACTCAGCTGCTAAGAATGATCTAAATCTAGCAGTATCTAAAATTCCTGCCATACCTACAACTCTTTCTTTTGGGAACCCACTAATTTTATAAGCATGTTGAACCATGGCATCTAATGGATTTGAAACTATAACTAAAATAGCGTTTGGTGATCTCTTAGCTATTTCCTCTGTAACAGATCCTACTATTTTCATGTTAGTTAGTAGTAAGTCATCTCTGCTCATCCCGGGTTTACGTGCAATTCCAGCAGTTATTACGACTACATCGGAATTTGAAGTTTCATCATAAGAATTTGAACCGATTATTTTTGCATCTGTACCGATTACAGGACCAGATTCAAGTAGATCTAAGGCCTTGCCTTGTGGCATATCTTCTACTATATCTACTAAAACAACGTCTGAATGTCCTTTTTCATAAATTCTTTGAGCTGTTGTTGCTCCTACATTTCCTGCTCCAACAACTGATACTTTAAATTTCATAATAATTTTTCCTTTTTTTATTTTCCCCAGGGTTTAATTTCCTGTTTTAGTTTTTTATATCCTTCAATAAATCCTGGTCTATTTCCACTATATACTTTATCAAAAATATCAAGTTGGTCATCTAACCAATCTTTTAGTTTACTATTCCCGGGATTTGCATCAATATATGCATCTCTAATTAAGACAAAATGTATTCTAGGATCATAAGGTTGCTTTGTTCCATTTACCCATTCATCACCATTAAGCAATCTCAATAACATAGCATCCGCTGAACCAAGAGTTTGTTCATGAATAGGAGGGCCATCCATTCTATACATTATTGATGTCATATCTCTACCATTACCCGTTGTGTATCCCATTTCATTCCATAACTTATCAATATCTGTTTTTTTACCTATATGACCAGCTACTCTTCCTGCAAAATCTCTTAATGGATCAGAAACATCAGCTAGTAAATCAGTAAGTCTGTCACCGTCTAAATCAGTTGCATATATTATTGTTTTTTGGTTATTTATCAAATCCCAAAGCAATAAGCCGTAATTAGTGTCGGAGATATTTTGTTCAATTCGTCCAGACCAATTTTCCATTCCATCCTTAAAATCATTTGGAAGAAGTTTAATAATTTTGTCAATCCTGTCCTTATGTTCTATATAAGGATCAACAGCGTACCTTCTACCAACTTCAAATTTTGTACCTTTCAAAAGCCATGAGTGCAAGCCAGCATTGATACCATCTTCCATAGCTTGAGTTGGTTTGGTTGCTATTCTTCCTATTGCTTTTTTCTCATTTACTAATTTTAGAAAAAGACGGTTAGCATAAGCCATTTGAACTCCAGGTGTATTCATTTCAGAATGAATTACTCCAGAATCGTCAACTTCAAATTTAGATTTATCTTGAGAATATGGAAGACATGGCATACTTCTAACTACTGTTATAGGGCCATAGGGACGAACATTACAATAGACTCCTGCTTGTGTCCTTAAAGGTGCATTGCCTGATTTGCCCATAACAACGACTTTTTCTCTATTTTTATCAAACACATACGCATCACCAGCTGTAGACCACTTGATAGACGTACAAGGCATATTACCAAACCATGACAACGCTTCTAGGCTAGAGTCATGCCTAAATTGACTCCACATTGGAACAGCGTAGAAAGGTAGATTTAGAATATCTATAGCAGCAAGAGTACCTAAAAGTGCATATGCATCAGTTAATGCATGAGCAACTGGATTTATCTTTTGATCATGAAATCCACCTTTCCATACGATTGCTTCTGGATAACCATCAGGCTTAACATCTGAATCAGAGAATAGTTTGGACAAACTTTCCATAAGGTTACCACCATCTGATTCAATTTTTGCTATATTTAGTAAGTCCATGATTTTTCTCCTTATGAATTTCTATTCCCACTTGTGAGGTTTTCCNTTGATTGGCAATATTTTACCAGTATCTTCTCTTAGTTTGTGAGTTTCATTAGTTTTCAACAAATTTTTTTTTGTTACATTTTCAATTGAATTAATTCCAAGTTTTCCTAGAGATTCTATATGCCCCATAGTTACAAAAAGTATATCTGATACCTCGTTTACTATAGATAATTCATCTTCTTTATTTATCAAAGCTTGATTAAGTTCAAAAAATTCTTCATCCAATATTTTTTTTCTCAATTGAATTATTTCAGTTGGTGAGTAATTGGTAAAACGACCCGAACCAACTTTAAATCTATCATGAAATTCCCAAACTTCTTCAGCCATTTTCTTCATTGCATCTACAAATTCGGATTTAGATAAATTATTTGGTTGATATTCATTAATCATAATCTATAAAGGGATGTTTCCATGTTTTTTTGGTGGTAAAGAATCTACTTTATTTTCTAGCATTTCTAATGATGAAATTATTTTTTGTCTTGTTTCAGATGGATTTATTACATCATCAATATAGCCTCTATTTGCTGCAATATAAGGATTTGCAAATTGATTTCTATAATTGTCTACCAGCTCATTTTTTTTGTCCTCAGGATTTTCACTATTTGAAATATCTTTTCTATTAATGATGTTAACAGCTCCTTCAGGGCCCATAACAGCTATTTCAGCTGATGGCCAGGCATAATTAATGTCACCTCTTAAGTGTTTTGAACCCATAACTATATATGCTCCTCCATATGCTTTTCGGAGGATTATACTTATTTTAGGAACAGTTGCTTCAACATAAGCATATAGTAATTTTGCGCCATGACGTATTATACCGTTATATTCTTGCTGGGTGCCTGGCATAAACCCTGGGACGTCTACTAATGTAATAATAGGTATATTGAATGAATCACAAAATCTAACAAATCTAGACGCTTTGGCTGAAGCATCTATATCTAACATACCTGCAAGTTTATTTGCTTGATTTGCAACTATACCTACTACTTTTCCAGAAATTCTAGCCAAACCCACAATAATATTTTGAGCAAATAATTCTTGTACTTGAAAGAAAAAGTTTTCATCAACAATTTTTTCAATAATTTCTAAAACATCATAAGGTTTGTTTGACTCTTCAGGAATTATATTATTTAGTTCTTCATCGATCTCGTATGAATTTTTATCATAGTTACGATTTTGTGGTTTTTCTGAGTTATTTGATGGCAGAAATGAAAGTAAAGTTTTTACTTGGTCAAAACAATCATTTTCATCGCTAGCTACAAAATGCGAAACACCACTTTTAGAAGCGTGTGTAGTTGCTCCACCCAACTCGTCATGTGAGATTTCTTCTCCAGTTACAGATTTAACTACATCTGGGCCTGTAATGTACATTTGTCCTATACCATCGACCATGAAAATAAAATCTGTAAGTGCAGGCGAGTACGTGGCTCCTCCTGCGGCTGGACCTGAAATTATAGATATTTGAGGTATCACGCCAGAGGCTAATGTGTTTTTTTCAAAAATTTCACCATAACCTGCCAAGGAGTCAATTCCTTCTTGTATTCTAGCTCCACCAGAATCATTAATCCCAACTATCGGGGATCCAGTTTTTAATGCTAAATCCATTACTTTTGCTATTTTTTGACCTGCAACTAAAGATAATGATCCTCCTAAAACAGTGAAATCTTGTGAATAGGCGAATACTTTTTTTCCTTCAATTTTTCCATAACCAGTTATGACAGAATCTCCATCTATAATGTTTTGGTCTAGTCCTAAGTCTTTAGAGCGATGATTAATAAATGGGTCTATTTCATTGAAACTGTTTTCATCAAAAAGTTTTACTAATCTTTCTCTTGCTGTGAGTTTACCTTTTTGGTGCTGGCTATCAATTCTTTTTTGACCGCCACCTAACTCAGCTTTTTTTCTTCGATCAATTAACGATTGTAATTTATCTTCATTTGACATAATAAAATTTAGACCTTTATTTTGAGAGTTAAAAAATTAATATTAAATATATATTTATGTTCATACATTATATATGTATCACTAAAAATATATTACTTTTATAATAATATATTAGGTCTAAAAAAGTTAATTTGCTAAATATGATTATTCAAAAAAATAAACTAGTATGGAATTCCAAGCCTTATATTATGGGAGTAGTCAATGTTACCCCCGACTCTTTTTCTGGAGATGGAATAATGAAAAATAATGAGGACTTTGTAAACCTTGGCGTTGAAAAAGCATTAAATATGCAAAAAGATGGAGCTGATATTATAGATGTCGGTGGTGAATCTACTCGTCCAAAACATATTTATCAGGGAACTAAGTCAATTTCAGTTGATGAAGAACTGAAAAGAGTGATACCTCTTTTAGAAAAACTCAAAAATAATTTAACAATTCCAATATCAATAGATACTCAAAAAGGTATCGTTGCAGAGTATGGATTACAGTCTGGAGCTAAAATAATAAATGATGTTTCTATGATGAATGATGATCTAATGGCCGAAACACTAATCAAATACAAACCTATATATATTTTGTCTCATTATAGAAAAACAAAACACTCTAAGGACATAATTAATGACATTTATCTCGATCTAGATGAAAAGATACAATTTTTGTTATCGAAAAATTTTCCTTTAGAGAATATTATTATAGATCCTGGAATAGGATTTGGTAAAAGTTCAGAGCAATCATTTTACATAATAAAGAACTTAAAAAAATTAATAAGTCGATTTAATATACCCTTAATGATAGGAACATCAAAAAAATCTTTCTTGGAAAACATTACTGGAGAGACATTAGAAAATAGAGATATTGGGACTTATAT
>PAOV01000029.1 GCA_002708145.1 Chloroflexota bacterium | reverse complement strand
AAGAAACTAATAAATATAACTTGATTTGGGTCTAAATTATCATATGAAATAATTTCTTTGAACAAAACATTAGATAATAAAACTATAAATAAAGTTTGTAATCCTCTACCTACAGCTGAAGATTCAGCAGATAACCTCTCTAAATGTATGTCTTCATCATTATTTTTATTAGAATTTTTAATTGAAGAAGGAGTTGCTATAACTCTTGTACCCAAGGAGCTAAGTGTCAAAGTTATTAGAAAAAATCCAATTAGAGGAATAAAAAAAAGTAATATTGATAATAAAGAGCTAAACAAGATTTACTCCAAGTATCATATTAGAGACAAAAACTCCTGTTTTCATACTCGTATGAGGGGGTTCCTCTTTTTCAATATTTTTTTCAGTTTTTGATATCATAATGTTACAAATGCCTTCACTTGATAGATTTTGCTGGCACCCCAGCCACAACATCATTTTTCAAGACATTATTTCGAACAACAGATCCTGCTCCAGTTTTCGCAAATTTTCCTATGGTAATAGGAGCAATTATCATACTACCTGCCCCGATAAAAGCTCCATCTTCTATCACTGTTTGATTTTTTTGGTTTCCATCATAGTTACAAGTAACTGTTCCAGCACCAATATTTACATTTTTACCTACTATGGCGTCACCAACATAAGAAAAATGAGAAATCTTTGATTTTTCACCAATGATTGAATTTTTAACTTCTACTAGATTACCTATTTTACAATATTTTTTTATATAAGAACCATCCCGAATAAGTGAATTAGTACCTGCAAAAACATTATTTGATATCTCAGAATCTCTAATTACAGCTCCATCTATCTGACAATCATCACTTATAATACTATTTGAAATTTGACTATTTGGCCCAATAATTACATTTTTTCCAATGCGAGAGCCATTTTTTATATGAACGCCTGGTTCTATTGTAGTTCCATTACCAATTTTTACGTCACTATCAATATAAACATTATTTATATCGATAATATGAACTCCATTTTTTTTTAATTTATCAATATTTTTTTGACTCATATTAGGAATTATATAATATTTACTGTTATATAATAATTATTAGTCTTACAGATTTTTTTTATTAGAGGAATTTTTATCTATATTAAGTTTAAGTAATATAAAAAATTCTTAACATTTGGAGAGGTGCCAGAGCGGTTTAATGGGCACGCCTGGAAAGCGTGTGTGGGTGCAAGCTCACCGCAGGTTCGAATCCTGTCCTCTCCGCCATAAATATACCATTTTAAGTTTTTAATATATATAATAATAATAATCCACAAAAAAATTGATTAATTTGAGGTATAAATTTGTCAAAAAATCTAGTCATAGTAGAGTCACCAACTAAAGCACGGACATTACAAAGGTTCTTAGGAAAAGAATATGTAGTAGAAGCTTCAGTTGGACACATTAATAATCTAGAGTCAGGTTATGGAGCAAAGTATACTGGCCCAGTCGCAGGAGTTGATAAAGATTTTCAGCCAATTTGGGGTCTTGAAAAAGGAGCAATAACAAGAATAAATAATTTACATAAATTAGCAAAAAACTCTGAAACAATTTACTTAGCTGCAGACCCAGACAGAGAAGGTGAAGGAATAGCCTTTCATGTTGCTAATGCACTAATTGAAAAAAAACAACCAAAAGAAAAATTTAAAAGAGTAGTTTTCCACGAAATTACTGAGAAAGCTGTCAAGGAAGCTTTTAAAAAAGCTGGAGAACTAAATATGGATTTGGTTGATGCACATATTGGACGAAGATTAGTTGACAGATTGGTTGGTTTTTCCTTGAGTGGGCTTACTTCATCTTTACTAAGACTAAAAAGGCTTTCAGTAGGAAGAGTTCAATCTGTTGCAGTTAGCATTATTAAGGATAAAGAAGATGAAATAAAAGCATTTGTTCCAAAAGAATACTGGAATATAACTGGTAATTTTTCTAAAAATAAGCAAGTATATGAAGGAAAACTTTTTGAGGTTGAAGGAAAATCTCAAAAAGAATTAATTATCTCAAATGAATCAGATGCACTAAATATTCAAATCAACCTAGAAAAACAAAAATATAAAATAGATTCAATTAAGTCTAATGTTAGGAAAACAAAACCAAGAGCACCCTTNACAACTAGTTCTCTTCAACAAGATGCATCTTCTAGACTAAGAATGAGCCCATCAGTTACCATGNCAACTGCTCAACAATTATTCCAAGGTATAAATTTAGGTAATGGTGAGGAAGGTTTAATAACCTATATGAGAACCGATTCTACTGCCTTATCAAATGACTCGATAAATCAAATTGGGAATTTTATTAAAAACTCATACGGAGGAAATTATTATAATGAAAGAAAATTTAAAACTACCTCCGCAAATGCTCAAGAAGCTCACGAAGCTATAAGGCCTACATCAATAAGTCNCACGCCTGAATCAATAAAAAAATATCTTATAAAA
Organism: Chloroflexota bacterium; assembly: GCA_002708145.1. Lineage (GTDB taxonomy): Bacteria > Chloroflexota > Dehalococcoidia > Lucifugimonadales > Lucifugimonadaceae. The sequence continues at coordinate 15,040 of PAOV01000029.1, read as the reverse complement.
ATAGATAAAAATGGATCGACAAATGATAGACAATTTAAATTATATGATTTGATTTGGAAAAGAACGGTAGCCAGTCAAATGGCTGAGAGTCAAAATAAAAAAACATCAATTATTACCACATCACATGATGAGAAATATAAATTTAAATCTGACTATGATGAATTAGTCTTTGATGGATTCAAAAAATTATTTCCTGAAAAAAAAGTCGATGAAATGCCTGGTATTGCTGAAAATGAAGAAATAAGTGTTGACTCTATTATAAAAGAGCAGAAATTCACACAACATCCACCAAGATATTCTGAGGCCTCTCTAATAAAAACTATGGAGGAACTTGGAGTAGGAAGGCCAAGCACTTATGCAAGTATTTTAAATACTGTCAAGGATAAAAAGTATATATGGGTGATCAATAGATCAATTTTCATCAGCCCTATAGGTAATGCATTAGTTGAAGAATTAAAAAAATATTTTTCTGAAAGTGTTATGGATTATAAATTTACTGAAAAGATGGAAAATGATCTTGATTTAATATCAAATGGAAAGCTTAAGAGAGATGAATTTGTAAAAACATTCTGGAATAATTTTGAACCGATTAAGAATAACTATGAAAAAATTGCTGAAGAAAATCCAAGAAACCCGAGTGAATATAACTTTATAAGAACAAATATTATTTGCTCGTCTCACAACCCTTGCATAAATTCTGAAACTGGAAAAGAGTTCGAAGAAAACGATCCACCTCTAGGAGAAAAATCTCTTAATTCTTCATTAGAAAAATTGCCGAGAATGATATGGATTAGATTTAGAAATAATCGAGGAGATGGCGGTTTTCTTGCTTGTGAAGATAGAGAGTGTAAGGTTACAGCTGATGAAAGCGCCTGGGCTGGGTTCGGAAGACGAAGAGCAAGAACAATTGAAGCACTTAAAAATTCCATGAAAGAAAAGGGCATTCATTAAGAAAAATAAATATAATTATATTTATTTTTCTTAAATTATAATAGCTAGTAAGCATTTTAATGTTTAAATAAATCATGAAATACGTAAAAAAGACATAGAGATAGAAATATTTTTTTAAAGCATAATTAAGTATCAACTAAAACTAAGTTATTGATTTAAATGAATTCACTTAATAATTTTTATAAATATCTTGAAATAAATAAAAATTTATCCCCATACACTATCAGAAATTATTCAAATGACTTAAGTGATTTTTTCAAATTTTTAAAAGAAAAAAATATATCTAAAATTCAAAAAATTAGCAAACTAATTATCAGAGAGTATCTTTCTTTACTAATAGAAAAAAATTATAAGAAAAAAAGTATTGCGAGAAAGTTATCAATAATTAGATCTTACCTTAGATATCTTAAGACAAAAAATATTATCTCAGAAAATCACGCTGAACTAATACATGCACCAAAAAGTACTAAAACATTACCTGAAATAATTGAAAAAAAGGAAATGAAAAAATTACTTGAAGCTCCAAAATTTGACACAATCAATGGGGCAAGAGACAGAGCAATTTTAGAAATTTTCTATTCCACAGGAATTCGAGTTTCAGAAATGCATAATATAGATATTAATCACGTAGATTTCAACTTAAAAAAGATACAAATACTTGGTAAAGGATCAAAATATAGACTAGTACTTTATGGAAATAAATGTCAAGAATCGTTAGAAAATTACACTAATTATTTTAGAAATAAATTAATTATAAATTCAAAAAATTCAACTGCTCTTTTCTTAAATAAATATGGCTCAAGATTATCAGTAAGATCAATCCAAAGAATTGTAAAAAAATATATGACAATCTCAGGTATAAACAATAATGCGCACACTCATTCGCTTAGACACACATTTGCTACTCACTTAATCGAAGGTGGTGCTGATATAAAAGTTGTACAAGATTTACTTGGACATGAAAGTCCTACAACCACACAAATTTATACTCATACCTCTGCAAAGCATACAAAAGAAGCTTATTTTAGATCACACCCTAAAGCAAAAATGGATATCAAGTAATAAAAAAGTAATGTGGATTATAGGAGAATATATAATGAGGAAAAGAAAAAGTAATGTCTAAAAAAACTAAACAAATTATTGTTATTAATGGACCAAATCTTAATAACTTAGGAAAAAGAAATAATAATATCTACGGCAATATAACACTGAAAGATATTGAAAATAAAATGCTAGAAAATGCGAAAAACACCAGTCATAATCTATCATTTTTTCAATCTAATCATGAGGGAGCAATTGTTGATTTTATACAAACTTTGAATAAAAATGACCTCTCAGGGATAATAATTAATGCTGGAGCCTTATCGCAAGTTGGCTACTCAATACTTGATGCATTGATAGATTTATCTCCTATTGAGTTTATAGAAGTACATATTTCAAATGTTTATTCTAGAGAAGAATTTAGACAAAAATCCGTATTTGCTAAATATGCTTCAGGGCAAATCTGCGGATTAGGATCTTACGGCTACATAGCGGCTATGAATTACTTTATAATAAATAAAAATGAAGAATACTAAATTCCCAGATAGAATTAAAAATTTAAGAAACTATCTTAATGAAGAAAAAATTGATGCCATAATCATTTCTAATGAGGAAAATAGATTTTATTTTTCAGGTCTAAGAAGTTCTGCAGGGTATTTATTTGTTACACTGAACGATCTATATTTATGCACCGACTTCAGATATACAGAACTAGCAACTTCGCAAGCTCCTGGTTGGAAAATTGAGAGAATAACCTCAAGATTTGATTGGTTACCAAAAATAATAAAAGATTGCAAAGTTTCAACATTAGCTTTTGAGGCTGAATTTACCACAGTGAATACTCATAAATTTTTAGAAAATACAATTAACAATTCTAATCTAAAAATTTCTTTAATACCTACTTCTGATATTGCTTTGAAATTTAGAGCAATTAAGGATGAAGAAGAAATTAATTTACTTATGAAAGCTATAGAAATTGGTGATAAAGCTTTCGAGTATACTGAAAAAAATATTCAAGTTGGTATGACTGAAACAGAAGTAGCCTGGATATTTGAAAAATCTGTTAGAGAGCAAAATGCTGAATCTATATCTTTTGATACCATAGTTGCATCAGGTAAAAATGCAGCTAGACCTCATCATGCTACAGGCGAATCTAAAATTGAGAGTAATTCTACAATAATAATTGATTGTGGCGCAAAATATCATGGTTATTGCTCAGACCTAACCCGAACAATTGTTTTAGGGGAAGCTAACGAAAAAATAAAGAAAATATATGATATAGTTCATATGGCTCAACTAGCAGCAATAGATTTAGTAAAAGTTGGAATGACCGGTGAAGAATGCGATAGTATAGCTAGAAAAATAATATCAGAATCAGGTTATGGCGATTTTTTTGGACATAGCCTAGGCCATGGTGTAGGACTAAATGTTCATGAAAATCCAAATGTTGGTCCCAAATCGAAATATGTTATTCAAAATAATATGCCATTTACGGTTGAACCTGGGATATATTTACAAGATTGGGGCGGAGTAAGAATTGAGGATATTGTAATTATAAGAGATAATATAACTCAAGTTCTTAGTAAAGCAAAAAAAATAAATTTATAGATAGGAAAAATATGACAATTTCATCTGGGGAGATTAAAAGAAATATGACTATTTTACTTGACGATGAGGTTTATCAAATTCTTGATTGGCAGCATAGACAAGCCCCAAAAGCCCCTCCCACCCTAACGCTAAAAGTTCGGAATATATTAACAGGAAATGTCTATGAAAAAAAATTACAAGGCAACCAAAAATTAACACATGCAGAAACTGATAACATTTCTGCTCAATATTTATATCAAGACGATACTTACTATTGCTTCATGGATAACGCAACATTTGAGCAACTAAATATAGATAAGAGCATAATTGCTGATAACATAAAATTTATATCCGAAGGTGATAACGTTGAATTAATTATGTTTAATGGGAATGCACTTGCTATTGAACTTCCTCCTTCGGTTGTTTTAGAAATAGGACAAACTGATGTAGGATTAAAAGGTGATACTCAAAGTGGGGCAAACAAACCAGCTACAACAATTACAGGATTAACACTCCAAGTCCCATTATTCGTTAATACTGGCGATAAAATTAACGTAAATACGACTACTGGTGAGTATACTGGTAGAGCAGATTAGAGATATGAATGAACCTTCTGTTTTTTCTGTCAGCGATGTTAATGAAATAATCAAACAAACTCTTCAAGAGCATTCTTTACTATCAAATATTAGCGTTGTTGGAGAAGTTTTTGGTTATTCGCAACCAGATTCTGGTCATAAATATTTTACACTCAAAGATGATCATAGCCAGATTAGGTGTGTGATGTGGAGAAGTAAATATAACGAAACTAACAGCGGCGGAAACTTTATCATTGAAGGATCAAAAATAATCTGTAAAGGTTATTGCAATATTTATGAAGTAAATGGTCAACTACAACTTTATGTAAGCAGAGTTAAAGCAGAAGGTGAAGGCTCACTCCAGGCAGCATTTGAAGAATTAAGAGCAAGACTGGAAAAAGAAGGTTTATTTGATGAGTCAAGAAAAAGAAACATACCTGAATTTCCAAAAAAAATTGTTGCTATAACTTCTTCTACTGGTTCGGTCATTCAGGATATGAAAAATGTACTGAGTCGTAGATATCCAATCGGAGAACTATTACTAATTCCAGTCTCTGTACAGGGTGAAAACTCAGTCAATGATATCTGTGATGCTTTTCAAATAACTAATAATATTTCTAACTTAGACGTAATAATATTAGCACGTGGTGGTGGCTCTATTGAAGATTTATGGTCTTTCAATGATGAGCGTGTAGCTAAAGCTATATATGGGTCTAAACACCCAGTTGTAAGTGCAATAGGACATGAAACTGATTTTACAATTTCTGATTATGTGGCTGATTATAGAGCCCCTACCCCATCTGTAGCAGCAGAGATTGTAGCCCCTAATATGAAGAATGTAATTAATAATATTAATGAAAAAATAAGTACTGGTGAAAGCTTATTAGAAAAAAAACTAAATGAAAAATTTTACCGGATAGATATAAATCTAGAAAAAATAAATAATAACTACCCTAATTTTTTAGAATTGAGAAAAAATATTAATAATTTAATATCAAGTGTAGATTTTATGCTAAGTAATACAATTCAATCAAAAAAAGAAAAAATTAAAAATATTAAAAATTCTATTAGCATATTAAATCCAAAATTAACATTAAAGCGTGGGTTTGCTTTAGTTAGAAATAAAAATGGTAAAATCGTAGATAAGACCTCTGCTATAAGCTTAGGCGAGCGAATAAGTTTTGAATTATCCGATGGATTCGCAGTTACTGAAGTAAAGGAAATAAGTAAAGATGACAAATAAAAATGAATCTACTTTTGAGGCTAAAATTGAAAAGATTGAAGAAATAATAGATAACTTACAATCTAGTAAGGTTGGGATTGATGACTCGCTAATTCTTCTTGAAGAAGCTCAAAATCTTGCCATTGAGTGTAATAAAATTTTATCTAATGCCGAATTAAAATTTTCAGAGCTCAGAGAAAAATTTTCATCTAATGATAATTTAGAAAAAAATTAATATGAAAATTGGATGGTTCACATCGGCTGGGGGAGAGGGATCTTTAGGATTATTTAAATCTACATTGAATGCCATAAATAAAAGAAAAATTAGTGGATCAATTGACTTTGTATTTATTAATAAGGATTATGGAGAAAATATAAATAGTGATAAATTTATGGAAGTTGTGCGACATAATAAAATTCCTTTAATCACTCTTTCATCAAAAAAATTTAAAAAATATAATAAAAAAAACAATTGGGCTGAACTAAGATCAAATTTCGATCATGAAATTATAGCTATGTTAAATGATTATATTGTAGATATAGCTGTTCATGCTGGTTATATGTTAATTGCTCCACTATTATGTAAACATTTCATTACAATTAATATACACCCTGCTCTTCCAGGAGAAACAATTGGTACATGGAAAAAAGCAATTTGGGATGTTATTGAAAAAAGATTATATGAAACTGGCGCTATGGTACATATTTCAACTGAGAAAGTGGATGAGGGCCCAGTTTTAAGTTATGGTAGATACAGCCTAAATGAAGAAAAATTTAGATCAGAGTGGGAAAAAATAGAAAGACTGCCAATTAAAGAGATTAAAGATAAATATGGAGAAGATTTTTCTTTATTTAATCTAATCAGACAAAAAGGTCTAGTTTTTGAAAGGAAACTACTTACAGAAACATTAGCAAGGATTTCAAATAATCAAATTAGTCTAAAAAATACTAATCCTTTAGATTTATCAACATCATTATCATAATTTTTACGCAGCAACATTATGGTTATCTCTTGGCAGAAGTATATCTAGGCGATTACTATTAGAATCGTAGATCATAGGCCACAAATTTTCTTGAATAGTTTCTTCATTAATAACACATTTTTTTGCATTTTCCATATTTGGTAATTCGAACATAACATCAAGCAATAATTCTTCGATTATAGATTTTAATCCTCTAGCACCAGACTTTCTTTCTATTGCCATTTCTGCAGTAATTTGAAGAGCTGATTTAGTAAATTTCAAATCAACACCGTCTAATTCAAATAATTTAGCATATTGCTTGACTAGCGCATTTTTTGGCTCTGTAAGCACTTGTTTCAATTGTTCAATAGATAAATCTGATAAACCAACTACAAGTGGAATTCGTCCTATAAATTCTGGTATGAAACCATATCTGAGTAAATCTCTTGTTTCTAGCAATTCAAAATCTTTGGAATTTTCTTTAATTATTTTATTTGAAAAACCAATTGAAAATTTCTCTTTGTTTACTCTTTCGTTTATTACCTCTTCAATTCCGTCAAATGCTCCACCAAGTATAAATAAAATATTTGATGTATCTATCTGTAAAAAATCTTGATGAGGATGTTTTCTTCCTGGTTGAGGAGGCACATTCACTAATGCACCTTCCAGAATTTTAAGTAGCGCTTGTTGAACACCTTCTCCAGAAACATCACGGGTTATAGAAGGATTGGCAGATTTTCTTGAAATCTTATCAATTTCATCAATGTATATAATTCCTTTTTCAGCCTTGTTTATATCAAAATTTGCGCTTTGTATTAATCTTAACAATATATTTTCAACATCTTCTCCTACGTAACCAGCTTCTGTCAAAGAAGTTGCGTCTGCAATAGCAAATGGAACATGTAATATTTTTGCTAATGTTTGAGCAATATATGTTTTTCCACATCCTGTTGGCCCTACTAATAAAACGTTAGACTTTTGTATTTCTACATCTTCTTGTTTTTTTTCTTTTGCAACAGCCCATATTCTTTTATAGTGATTATATACACCCACAGATAAAACTTTTTTGGCTCTATTTTGGCCAATAATATATTCATCTAGTAGCTCGAACATTTCTTTAGGAGTTTTTGGTGAAAAAATATTATTTTCACTTTCATCATCTTTAGAAATAATTTCATTACATTTTTTTACACAAGAATCACAAATAAATATTTTATTGGGACTAGCGATTAATCTTGATACATTATCTTGAGATTCTCCACAAAAAGAACATAATAAATTCTCCAAATCTTCATTCTTTTCTGACATAGTTTATCCTTCTATTTTGATGCCAGTGAATCAGGAGATAAAACTTCGTCAACTAAACCATATTCAGTCGCTTGCTCTGCATTTAGCCAAAAATCTCGATCAGAATCTCTAGCAACTCGTTCATAAGATTGACCAGTATGATCAGCAATAATCTGTCTCAATCGATCTTGAATTCTTAAGGTTTCTCTTGCATGAATTTCAATATCAGAAGCTTGTCCTTGTGTACCACTTAAAGGTTGATGCATATGTATTGTAGAATTGGGCATAGCGTATCGTTTACCAGCAGTGCCTGCAGTCAGGAGAACAGTACCCATACTTGCACAAAGACCTACAGAAAAAGTAGCAACATCACATGGTACATATTGCATCGTATCGTAAATAGCCATACAAGAGTATACCTCACCACCAGGTGAGTTAATGTATAAGTTGATATCTTTTTCAGAATCTTCTCTTGCTAAGAATAAAATCTGAGCAACAATTAAATTTGCAATTTGAGCATTTATTGGTGTTCCTAAAAAAACTATCCTTTCTTTCAATAGCAATGAATATATATCATATGCTCTTTCTCCTCTAGCTCCACTTTCGATAACCATTGGAACTATGCTCTGAGGAATTCCATTTAACAGCTTATTTGTATTATGATTTTCATTCATATTATCACTCATTTCCTTTACTGACTTTCTTAGATTTTTTTGTTGTAGATGTTGATTTTTTCTTTGATAAAGAAATTAAATCATTAATTCCTTTTTGCCTTTTAATATTTTCTCTAACAGATTCACGAATATTATCAGACGTAAAATCCATTGTTTGGTATTGTGGATTAGTTTTTAGTAAATCAATTTCCTTATCTATATCTTTATCCGTAACTTTAATTTTTTTATTTTTAATGTATTCTTCTAAAACTAACATTTTTTTTATATTTATCTCTGAAGTTTTCTTTGTTTCTTCTAATATTTCATCTCGAGACTTACCTACACCACTCAAATATTGTTCATAATTAATATTATACTGAGAAAATTGCTTTTCCTGTTCTTCCATTGAATTATTTGCACTTTGTTCAATTATCATAGGTGAAATTTCAAATTTAGAATTTTCAATCATATAGTCGAGAATTTTATCCTCAAGAATTCTTTTTAGATTTTCCTCTGATCTTAATTTTAAACTTTGCTTAATTCTATCCTTAAGTTCTTTTACTGTAGAAATGTCCTGAGATAAAGAGACAACAAATTTATCATCCAATTTTGGAAGTATCTTCTCTTTTACAGAAAAAATTTCAACCTCAAATAAAGATTCTTTTTCAGCAAATTTTTTTTCAAAATAGTCTTTTGGAACTTTAAGCGTAAAACTTTTTTTATCTCCAGGAACTAAACCGATAATTTTTGGTGAAAAACCCAATAAAGGATTAGAGGAATTTTCGTCAATTATATGGTCAGATTTATCTGAGGTAACAAATTCTTCTCCATCTATTGAACTTTTGTAAGTTAAATTTACAGTATCACCATATTTTGATTTTCTTTCTACATCTTCCCACTTAGATTGGGAATCAAGAATCTGTGTAATTTGATCATCGATATCTTTTTTTGTTGTACTTACAGCCTTGTCAGTAAACCTCATTTTTGCCAGACTTCCAATTTTCACTGTAGGAATTAATGCAACAGTAGCATCAATTTTTAGTGGCTCTCTTTCAATAATTGAAACTCGTGGAGTAGTGTTTGCTATGGATATCTCTGTATTCTGCAAAACATCTCCTACAGCCTTTGGAATCATAGTCTCAAAGGATTCTTCCATCAAATACTCTCTCCCAACAAATTGTTCTACAATTTTATAGGGAGCTTTACCTTTTCTGAAACCTGGAATGTTTAATCTATTTGCAATTTTCTTATAAGCAATCTTTAAGTGGTTATCAGTAAATTTCTCACCAACTGATATATGGAAAATTACCTGATTATCTTTATCGTCTTCGTGTGTAAATTTTATGTCGTTCAAGGAATTAGTCAATTTTTTCACCTCTATCTAATTGTACATTGAGAATTAAATTATAACTACAAATTATAACTACAAAAATATATCACACTTGCGGTTCATCAGGTAAATCTAGGGATATAAATAATTCTTCAAGCTGATCATCGGAAATTTTATTAGGTGAGTCAAACAATGGATCTTGTGCAGATTGAGTTTTTGGGAAAGCAATTACTTCTCTTATTGCTTTTTCACCAGCGAGTGTTGCAACAAATCTATCTAAACCTAATCCCATACCACCATGAGGTGGAGCTCCGTAGGAAAAGGACTTAATTAATTGTCCGAATCTATCATTAATTTCATCTTCTTTATAACCGATAATATTAAATACTTTTTTTTGAATAGATGGGTCATGTATTCTGATACTACCTGACCCCATTTCCATTCCATTACAAACAAGATCAAAAAGGTCAGCATGGACTTTACCTGGATTGGACTCAAGATATCCTAAATGCTCTTTTTTTGGAGAAGAAAAAACATGATGAGCTGGCTCCCATTTTTTCATATCTTCATCCCATTCAAATAGAGGAAAATCATAAACCCAAGCAAACATAATTTCTTCCTCATCATATAAATTTAATTTTTCTCCCAAAAAATTTCTTATATTAGAAAGAACAGTATTTACTTTATTCTCTTTATCTGCTGCTAATAAAATCAGATCGCCTGGTTTAGCTGACATTTTTTCTGATAATTCCTTAACTATTGATGTAGAAAGAAATTTCTTCAATGGAGATTTATAATTATGATCGGTGAGATTCTTTATTGAATCTAAATTATCGTCTAATGCAACATATACTAAGCCTGAAGCCCCGCTAGATTTAGCTAAATCTATAAGTTCATCAGTTTTTTTTCTATCATAGTTTCCAGCTTTTGGAGCAACAATTCCTCTTATTACACCACCCTGATTTAGTACATTATTGAAAACATTAGATTCTGTATTCTTAAGTATTTCTGAAACGGTAATTAGCTCCATTCCAAATCTAAGATCTGGTTTATCTGTCCCAAATCTATCCATAGAATCTTGATATGATAATCTTATAAAATCTGTATCTGATTGCTTGTACTTATCACCTAAAATTTGTGAAGTTATATCCTTGTAGAGGCCTTCAACTAAAAACATAACATCGTCTTGATGAACAAAAGACATCTCAAGGTCTAGTTGAGTATGTTCAGGCTGCCTATCAGCTCTTAAATCTTCATCTCTAAAACATCTTGCAATCTGGAAATATCTATCAACCCCAGAAACCATTAATATTTGTTTTAGTTGCTGTGGCGATTGAGGTAGTGCATAAAACTTACCAGCATGAATACGACTTGGCACAACATAATCTCTTGCACCTTCAGGGGTACTCTTGAGTAATATTGGAGTTTCTATATGTGTAAAATCTTTATCAGATAAATAATTCCAAATTAATTTGGTAACTTTATGCCTAAGGGCAAATAATTTCTGCATTTTAGGTCTTCTAAGATCAATAAATCTATAAGCTAATCTGGTTTGATCATCTACATCAATTTCATCAGATATTTCAAAGGGGGGGGTTTCAGATTTGTTTAAGATATTTATTTCATTAGCTTGTAACTCTATAGATCCTGTGGAAATAGATTGATTTTCAGCACCAGATATTCTCTTTACAATGTCGCCTGTTATTTGAACTACCCACTCAGATCTAAGGTTTGAGGCTGTATCATGAGCTTTAGAAGAAACCTCAGGATTAAAAACCACCTGTAATATACCGGTCTTATCTCTAAGATCAATAAAAATTAAATTACCGTGATCTCTACGCCTATTGACCCAACCAGCTACTGTAATTTTCGATCCTATATGAGAACTATTTGGTTCCCCACAATTTTTATTCTTATACACTCTTTTAAATCACCTTTATAATTTTTAATTATTTCACTTAAAGTTTATAAAATAATTATTTTAAAATACCAAATTGTCTTTTCATTACCTGCAAATTTACAAAAGTTTCTGTCCTTCTTACACCCTCAATTGCACCAATTTCAATTCTAATAAAACGCCCTAAAGCTTCGGGATTAGGCAAAGTAACCCAAACAAATACATCATATGTACCTGTAGTCATTGCAACCCATCTAGTATGATCTAATTTTGCTACTTTATTTGCTGCATTTTCAACTTGATCAGGGTCTATTTGTATACCAATCAAAGCTTCAGAATCATACCCAAGTTTTGAAGGATCAGGCAATGCGACAACATTAATTATTTCATCATCAATCAATTTCTTTAATCTTCTTCGTACTGTACCCTCGCTTACCCCAGACTCTCTAGCAATAAAAGCGTTTGAAGCCCTACCATCTTTTTCAAGTTGACTGATGATGCTTTTATCTAATTCATCCATATTATATATTTACTTTCTGTATATACTAATTTATTACAATTATATCTAATTAATAAAGAAAAAAGTTCATAATATATTTTATTTTTACGCTTTCAATAATTTAATAAGCTAAAAAAATACTAAATATTTTATCTAAATTGATTTTTTTATGGGATTTTATCATTATAATTATTTACCTTTTATTCTATTGGATATAAAATAAGAAGAAATTACAATCAAGCAAAATTTGCTTTATGGGAAAATTATGGTCACAAATAAAAATATTATTAGCTTCACTGATGCTGCTAAATCAAAAATAGAAGAAGTTTTAAAAGAACAGGCAACAGAAAATCATTACTTAAGGATTGCTGTCAACAGCAACCCAATGGGTGGTATAGAGTATGTTTTTGGTTTAGAAGAAAAGCCGAATGATTTAGATAATGTTATTGAAGACCCTGTAAGAACTCTAATTGATAAAGAAAGTGTTCCATTAGTTGAAGGGTCTAGCATAGATTTTGTAGAAGGATTTGAAAGATCTGGTTTCGTAATTTCAAACCCTAACTTTCAACAGGAAGGCTGTGGTTGTGGTAATGGCGGTGGAGGATGTGGATGTGGTGGCGGAGGCGGTGGTGATCGAGGAGATGCTGGCGGTGGATGTGGCGGCGGGTGTGGTGGTCACTAAGAATAGAAATTCTATAAATTTCTGATAAATTTTACTAAAATACATAACAACAGATATTGCTATGTTATCTAATAAAACTATATTATGTATGTTATAGATTAGAAATAAGCTATTCAAATAATTGGAGGAACAGTTTGACTTTTATTATTAGTAAACCCTGTGTAGGAGTTATGGATGGAGCTTGTGTTGAAGTTTGTCCTGTAGATTGTATTTATTCAAAACCTGGAGATACTCAACTATTCATTAATCCAGATGAATGCATTGATTGTGCTGCATGCGAACCTGTTTGTCCTGAAAATGCAATTTTTGATGAAGATGATGTACCTGATGACCAACAAGAATTTATAAAATTAAATTATGATTATGATTACGATTCATCTGAGCCAGGAGCTAATGCATAAAAATATATATTATGCAAAATGATTCAACTAAAATAAATTTAGATCGTAGTAAAATTTTTTGTACTCACTGTGGCGTAGAAAATGGAAACAATGATTATGGATGTGGGCGTTGTGGTGAAAAACTAATTAAGCAAACCGATGTTGAAAAAACTAGTCTGAATAAAATCATATGTAACGAATGTGAAAATTTTGATTATGTTAACTCTTTTTATTGTTGGTCTTGTGGAGTAGAATTTACACCTGAAAATAAAAAACCTTTCAATGAACCTCTTCTTACTAATCTAGATAATAATGACAATGAAAAAGAACAAAAGTCTTCAAACTTAGAGCAACCTAACTCTTCTGATTATAAAAATAATAACTCGGGAGATAAAAAATCAGATGTTCCAAAAGAGATCAAAGGGTGGAATTGGGCAGCATTCTTAATACCGCCGCTATGGGGATTATTTTCTGGAGTACCTATTGCAATTATTATGTTAGGACTATACCTTCCAATTTTTTCTGATGAAATGAGAGTAGTAGCATTGATTGTTTGTAGTATTTTTTTAGGTTTCAGAGGAAATGAGCTTGCTTGGAAAGGCAAAAAATGGAAATCTGTTGAGCATTTCAAAAATGTTCAAAAAAAATGGCTCTCATGGGCTGTAACACTAAATATTATATATTTAATTTTTATTTTATACTCAGGAAATTTATCTAGTTAACTACACTTACCTTATTAAGCATACCCCATTTTTCTGAGTGATTATTTATTAGGTATAAAATTCTATTTTTATAATCTAAAGTATTAATATCATTTACCGTCATAATTGCCGCATCTTCATTATTATTTGAATAATAAAATTTTCTAATACCAACTTTATGAAAACCAAATTTTTTATATAATTCTATTGCCTGGTAATTTGATTGTCTTACCTCAAGTGACATAGATTCTCCACCGCTATTTATCACATTAGCTAAAGCATGAATTAATAACAATTCACCAAGTCCTTTACCACGCTCAAACTCTCTTACAGCAAAAGTGGATATATATGATTCCTTTTGATAAAACCATATACCTATAAAACCTGAGATAAAATCACCTTCTATTGATTGCATAAATCTTATAGAAAAAAAACTCCATAATTTCAATATTTTTTTCACAAGCTTGAGAATTATATTTTTATTCGGACTAATTTCTCTTACCAGTAAAAGGTGGTATTTATTTTCATAGTTTAGCTCATTAATGAATGATACAGAATGACTATCCTCATTAAAAACTTGATCTTCAAGTTTTGTAATTTCATTGGAATCTTCTTTTACAGCTAATCGTACTTTATAGCTATTTTTAATGTTTAAGAGAATATTTTTCATAAAAATCAAAAAAATGTGTATTACTTTCTATTATATTTACAAAAATTATTTATGTAAAAATTGACTTAAGTGAATTAAGTTTAAATAATAAATACATGCACATTATAAAGAAATTTACACCAAATGATAGTTAAAAATCAAACTATTTCTGCAAGACCATTAAAAAATAACGATTCTTTTAAAGTTTTTACCCGAATTATCAAAATGTCATTTAAGTATAAATGGAAACTATTTTTTGGAATATCAGCTATATTTCTTTCGACAGGATTTTCATTATATATACCATTATTATTAGGGAATGCTGTAGATGCTGCTAATAACTTGTTAAGTAGTAACTCAGGTGAAGCCTCAACAATTAACGATTCGAAAAATCAGTTATATTTTATATGTTTTTTGTTACTTATCTCTTCAATAGGAAGAGGTACATTTTCGATGATTCATGTTTATTTCGGAGAATCGATAGGACAACATATTGGTTATGAGCTCCGAATGATGTATTACGAAAAATTACAAAGACTATCTTTTAGTTATCACGCAGGGGTTCATACTGGAGATCTAATTACTCGAGGAATATTAGATGTTGAAGGAATAAGAATGTTTGTA
>PAOV01000028.1 GCA_002708145.1 Chloroflexota bacterium | reverse complement strand
AACTACTTTTTTATTCAAAAAGGTAGTTTAAAACAAGCTTTAAAAATGAAAAAAATATTAAATCATATTAGAAAGTAGTTATGCGACGTTTTATTGCTAAGAATATAGGATTTTATTTGCAAGATAAAATAAAAGGAACTCAAACTATTGATACTTACAAATTTCTTCAAAGTAGTCAGTATTGGGATCAAAAGCTGATTGAAGAGTATCAATTAAAGAAACTAAAGAAGTTAGTGAAATATGCTGGTGAAAATGTCCCATATTATTTTGATTTATTCAAAGCCCATAATGTAAATTTTAAGGAGATTAAAAGTTTAAATGATATTCAAAAAATCCCAGTTTTGACAAAAGATATAATGCGTGAACAAGGTGATAGTTTACTTTCAATAGAACAATCAAAATTTAAAATAAAAAGAGGTAAGACTGGTGGGACCACGGGAGCTCCTGTAAAAGTATTTAAAGATGAATACAATCGTTCATTTACCTGGGGATCATATTATAGATGGTTCGATTGGATGGATGTAAATTATTATGATAAAATTGTTACTTTTTGGGGAGCAAGAACTGTACTCTCCTCATCATTTAAAAGTAAATTAATCACTAATTTACAACAGTACTTACAAAATGATATTTCTTTCAGTTCATTTGAATTAACTGAATCAAAATTAGAAGAAATTGTAAATGTTATCTTAAGAAACAAACCTGTCCTAATAAAAGGATATCTTTCTGCATTGATAGACTTAGCTAATTTTTTAGTTAAAAAAAAATTGAAATTAGACTCATTGAAGGCTATATCAAGCACAACAGAAACCTTACTGCCACATAATAGAAAATATTTAGAACAAGTATTTGGTGTTCCGGTTTTTGACCAATATGGATGTGGTGAAGTGTCAGCTATTTCGTACGAGTGTTCTGAACATAATGGACTACACATTAATCAGGAACATGTAATTTGTGAGATTTTGGACTCAAAGGGACAATCCTTGACTAATCAAAGTGGAAGGATTGTTGCCACAGATCTTGATAATTTCGTTATGCCCTTAATTAGATTTGATACTGGTGATTTAGGCGTTATTTCTGACAAGAAATGTAACTGCGGAGTTAATCAGCCACTAATGACCTCAATTGAAGGAAGGGCAATTGATACTATTATATTAAAGAATGGGGCGAAAGTGCATGGAGTTTTTTTTACTGATGTGTTATTTGAATTGAATATATTATCAATCAAACTCCAAAGATTTCAGATTTATCAAAATATTCCAGGAGAAATAGAATTTAGGATAGAGAAGGGTAGTAAATTAAATGAAGAGGAAGAAAAGAAATTGAAAAAAGCTATGTTGAGATTCTTAAATAAGGTAAATTTAATAAGAATGGAGAAACTACCTGTTTCTAAAAGTGGAAAGTTTAAATATATTGTATCCGAAGTATAATTAAACTTTATCTATTTAGCCATTGGTTTAGTATTTCAAAAGCAAGTAAAGCACATCTTCTAAAAAAATCAAAAGTAAATTTTAACTTCAAATGAATTCCAAAGAAAAAAAACATAAAATTTTTATTGTAGTTGGAAGACTAGGTGAACGATTAACAGTATCTAAAATCACTCCATTTACTCATTCAGACCTGGTTGAAAAAGTATTTGTTTTTGCTGAAACTGAATGGAAACCATTAGATAAAACAGTGTATATAACCCACCCCATATGGACAAAAAAAATTAAATATAAGCTTTTTAAAAAGGTGTTTCGATTTATTTTTGAACCTTGCCAGTTGATCTATTATTCACTCAAACATAGACCATTCCTTATAAATGGTGTTTATACCCTACCTAAAGGTTTATATAGTGTGATAGCTTCAAAAATAGCTCGGACAAATGTAGTAGTGTCGATCATTGGTGAAATACCTGAAACTATATCTATT
Source organism: Chloroflexota bacterium (assembly GCA_002708145.1). Classification (GTDB taxonomy): domain Bacteria; phylum Chloroflexota; class Dehalococcoidia; order Lucifugimonadales; family Lucifugimonadaceae. Next base: position 18,528 of record PAOV01000028.1, on the reverse strand, counting down.
TCCAGAAGATTTAAATTTTTCTGGAAAAAAGTTAATATTTGGATTTATAAAAATGCAGATATTTTAACTACTAAAGGCATAATGATCAAGGATTACCTGATCAAAAAAGGCATAAAGGGGTCGAAGATTGAAATCCTAAATGGAGCTATAGAAACTATTCATGAACAAAAAGATAAAGATAATAAGGACATAGATATCTTATTTGTGGGGAATTTCAGTTCTTTAAAAGGCCCTGATAGGGTTATAGATATGATCGAATTATTAATCAAAAAATACAATTATAAGCATATTAAAGCCGTATTTTTGGGAGATGGACCATTGTTTAATTTCATTAATCATTACATCCATCAAAAAAACTTAACTCAAAATGTAATATTGAAGGGATATGTATCAAACGTACTTGATTATTATTCTAGAACAAAAGTTCTGGTAATGCCTTCGACAAGTGAAGGTCTTTCTACTGCAATGCTAGAAGCCATGTCGGGTCGATGTGTGCCCGTAGTTTCTAATGTAGGTAATATGACTGATGCAGCTCATCATAATTGCAATTCTTATGTTGTAGATAATTATAATGATATACCACTCTTTACAAAATATATAAATAAATTGTTAAGTGATGAGAAGCTACGAAAATCTTTTGCTGTAAAAGGAGAAGAAATGGTAAAAAATAACTACACCGTTAAGCCACAATCTTTAATTGTAAATAAAATTATTGATATTTTACAATCAAGGTAAATATGTATACATTGCAGAGCCTCTGATATTGTTAAGCTTGAAAAAGGATCCGTTAACTATAAAATGAAACAAATAGAAGATTTCAATAATCATAATGAACAGAAAATACGTTCCAGTCTTGAAATGCAATCTGTAGAGAATTCTATCGTAAAGTTGATTTATGTTGATGAATTTGAGTTAACAAAGAGTGGAAAAAAAAGATATTTTATTAATCAATAATTTTGAAAAAAAACTATCTATTTTTTATTGTACATCCCTCAAAGTATCATGTTTTTAAGAATACTATTAACATTCTTAAATCTCAGGGAAATTCGTGTGATATTGTAATCACAAGTAAAGATGTTCTAGAACAATTAATAATAAACGAGGGATGGGAATATACAAACATTTTTCCTGAAGGGAGAAAAATAAAAGGAATTCCAACAAAGATTGGTGCAATTTATAATACTTTCAGAACCATTCTCAGACTGAGAAAGTATATAGGTAAGAAAACATATGATCTGTTTGTGACAGATGATCTACTTGTTGTTAATGGTTGGTTTCGTAAAATACCAACTCTTCTCTTTCAGGATGATGACATAACAGCAGTACCTGAATCTCAACTACTGTTTATTTTTGCCAAAAGAATTATATCCCCATCAGTTTCTAATATGGGGAGATTTAACGTAAAGAAAATACCTTTCCTTGGATTTAAAGAATTAGGTGGACTGCATCCAAACAGGTTTAAACCAGATTATCAGATAGTTAAGCGCTTTAATCCGTCTAAGCAAAAGTATTTCATCATCAGGCTAGTATCATTGCAAGCTACTCATGATACAGGTAAAAAAGGATTGACTGATGAAGATGTTATAAAAATTATTTCCTTACTTGAAAGAACAGGTGGAAAAGTCTTTATAACTTCCGAAAGGGAGCTTCCTTCAAAATTTGAACCATACAGAATACGTATTAATCCAAATGACATTGCTCATGCACTCTACTATGCTGAGATTTTGATTAGTGATAGTCAAACCATGTCGGCAGAAGCTGGAGTATTAGGAACTCCTTATATCAGATATAACGATTTTGTTGACAAAATCAGCTATCTTGCTGATCTGGAACACAACTATAATCTTGGTATTGGAATTAAAACATCTGACAAAGCAACATTATTCGAAAAGATTGAGATGCTTATAAACAATGATAATATTAAATTAGATTGGGAGAAAAAAAGAAATAAAATGCTGAATGAAAAACTGGATTTAACAGCATTTTTAGTCTGGTTGTTTGTCGATTTTGAAAGTCGTATTGTTGAATTTGATAGAAATCCAGATATACAAAAGCAGTTTATTTTTAATTAATCGAGTTGTTAAAACATTGATGGAAATAAAATAATATGTGTGGAATATTCGGAGTAATTACATCCAAACAATCAAAATATTCAAAAGAGTTTCTTACTAAATCATTAAAACACTTGGCTCTTTTATCAGAAACTAGAGGGAAAGATTCCTCTGGTTTATGTACCTTTAATCAAGTTGAAAATAGAATTGAAGTTCTAAAAGGACCGATCCCAATTAGGCAATTATTTTATAAAAAAGAAATTAAGAATGTAGTTTCATCTACTTTTTCAACAAAGGAGTCTGCAAAATATGCCTTCGGACATTCACGTTTAGTAACTAATGGAACCCAATTAGATGATGCCAATAATCAACCTGTAATTAAAGAAGGGATTGTTGGGGTACATAACGGTATTGTGGTTAATGTAGATGAATTATGGGAGCGACACCCAAATATAAATAGAGAGAATGAAATTGATACTGAAGTTTTATTGGCTCTCATTAGATTAGAGCTTAAGAATAACAAATCTGTTAAGGAAGCTGTTTCTAAGAGTATTAATAAGATATTTGGAACCGTATCTACAGCTTTAGTTTTTGAGGACTTAGATGAATTTATTTTAGCAACAAACAATGGGTCTTTATACATTCTCTATAATAATAAGGATATTTTATTTTTTGCTTCTGAGCGATCTATGTTGTCAGAATTTGAGAAAAAGATAAATCTTTCTGAAATTGGAAAATACCAAATTAAGCATATTAAATGTAACAATGGTATAAGTATAAGCCTTTCAGAATATAAGATTCAAAATTTTTCTTTAAAAACTAATAATAATGAGAAGGAGCTTTCTAGAAAAAAAGAAAAATATAAAATTGAATTAACCAATATTATATCAAAAAACAAACAACTATCTACAGTATTAGATTTGAATTTGATACATCTAAATACTAATGCGACTAGAGAACAAGCATTATTACAGTATCCAATTGATAAAATAAAAACTTTAAAAAGGTGTACAAAATGTATTTTGCCTGAAACATTTCCTTTTATAGAGTTTGATGACAAAGGGGAATGTAATTATTGTAAGAATCATAAAAGAAAGAATCAACCAAAAACAATAAAAGAACTTCAAGATTTGGTAAAGCCTTACAGAAAAGCAAATAATAAGCCTGAGGTTTTAATTCCGTTTAGTGGTGGTAGAGATAGTACTTATGTTTTGCATATGGTTAAAAAAGAATTAGGCCTAAATGCTGTAACATATACATACGATTGGGGTATGGTTACGGATTTGGCACGCAGAAATGTAGCACGAATTTGCGGAAAGTTGGGTGTTGAAAATATAATTGTAGCTGCTGATATTCATTGGAAGCGCCAGAATATTAAAAAAAATATTACAGCTTGGCTAAAAAATCCTACACTAGGAATGATTCCTCTATTTATGGCTGGAGATAAATTCTTTTTCTATTATGCTTATAAAATTAAAAAACAATTAGATATTGATTTAGAAATTTGGGGAGTGAATTATTTAGAGAATACTGAATTTAAAACTGGTTTCGCTGGACTGGCACCTCAATTTGATAAAAAACGTATTTATTCCATCTCTTTAATGAATCAATTGAAATTATTTGGATTTGTTGCTAAAAATATGTTACAAAGCCCCGGTTATATTAATCAATCTGTTTTAGATTCTTTAGGATCATTTGCTTCCAGATATTTAACACCAAAAACAGATTATTATCATATGTTTGATTACACAAGTTGGAATGAAAAAGTTATTGAAGATACGATAATTAACAATTATGACTGGGAAAAAGCGATCGATACAAAATCTACTTGGAGGATTGGTGATGGTACAGCAAGTTTTTATAATTATATCTATACTCTAACTGTAGGTTTTAGTGAAAATGATACTTTTCGTTCCAATCAAATACGTGAAGGGATGATAACAAGGGAAAGGGCGCTTGAATTGATTTATGATGAAAATAAGCCTAGATATAATTCCTTAAAATGGTACATGGAAATTATAGGTTTAGATTTTGTTGATGTCATTAAAATTGTTAATAAAATTCCTCGATTATATTAAAATAGTTTAAGTATTTATATTTTTTTTAATTAGAGGAAAGAGATAATTTTCTAAATATACTTAAATAATAATAACAAAAGTGAAAATGAAATTGTGAAAAACTTAGATTATCATTACAAATTAAAATAAATAATCTTTATAGTAATTTTCAATAAAACTTAAGTAATATGAAGTTAATATCTGTTGTGGGGGCAAGGCCAAATTTCATGAAAATTGCTCCATTCATAAAAACAATTTCTAATTATAATAAATCAACAGAAAAAAAAATAAAGCACATTTTGGTCCATACAGGACAGCATTATGATGATAGGATGTCTAAAGCTTTTTTTACTGCTTTAAATATACCTAGCGCGGATATTAATTTAGGAATTGGGTCAGGATCACATGCAGAGCAAGTTGGAAATACTATGATAGCTTTTGAAAAAGTGCTTTTAGAAGAAAAACCTGATTGGGTAATTGTTTTAGGAGATGTAAATGCAACTTTAGCTTGCTCAGTTGCAGCAAAAAAACTTCATATAAAAGTTTGTCATATTGAAGCTGGTTTACGTTCGGGAGATGAAAGAATGCCTGAAGAAATAAATCGATTGGTTACAGATCGTTTATCAGACTTGTTGTTAACTCCTGATGAACTCTCAATAAAGAATCTAAAAAATGAAGGAATTTTAGAATCTAAAATAGAGTTTGTAGGAAATATTATGATTGATACTCTAGAATCAAATATAGAAAAAGCCTCTAATTTAGCTATAAGTGAAATTATTAATGACAACTTTATTCAGGAGCAAAAAAGTAATGATTTATCTAATTTTAATTCTCCAATATCTCATTTTGCTTTAATGACAATGCATCGCCCTTCAAACGTAGATAAAAAAGAAATTTTAGAACCAATTATTAGACTCATTCTTGATGAGATTAGTTTAGATATACCAATAATTTGGCCAATTCACCCACGCACTCAAAACCAATTACAACAATTTAATTTATGGGATGAATTAATTTTAAATGACAATTTGATATTATTAAATCCCTTGGGTTATCATGAAATGTTAAAGCTTAATACGAGATCAAAAATAATGTTAACGGATAGTGGAGGTTTACAAGAAGAGTGTACAGTTTTAGGAACACCTTGCTTAACATTACGTTGGAATACAGAACGTCCCATAACATTGCTTGAAAATGGTGGATCGTGTGTATTAGTTGGAAATAATATTTCAAGAATTAGGGAAGAATATAAGAATAAGCTCAAGCTGAAAAGAACTCCAAATCGTCCTAAATTATGGGACGGTAAAACAGCTTTACGTATTTTGGAAGCTATATTGAATACAAATAAATAGAATTATTTTTTGAAATCTTTTTTTCAACATATTTTAATAAACTATTATTTACATACTTTAAAAAAATTTTTGGTTTTTCTTAAGATAAAATGCAATAATTATCTATAAAAAAGTACATTTTATTTTTAATAAAATTGTTTTATTTAATTATTCTATAACAATCTTCAATTAATTATATATTTGCAATCAAAAAACATCGTATTCTTGCATACAATTTTTTAAAAAAGATTAATGAAAAATTACATAAAAATAAAAACAATAACGTTAGGAATACTAATTCTTATGCAATCCTGTGTCACACAGAAAAAGATTCTATACGTTCAAGATGATTATGAATATTTACCTTTGGAATTATCTTACAGTGATAATACCATCCAAGTGGATGATATATTAGATATTAGAGTGGGTGCATTGACGCCAGAAGCTGCACTTCCATATAATAAATCGTTATCAGGAAAGCAGGTACAGAACAATAATTTAGAGGTTATGAAGTTGGAAGGGTATTTGGTTACCCAAGACAAAACTATTAATTTTCCAGTATTGGGAGTTATTTCTGTGGCCGGTAAAACAATCACTACTTTAGAAAAAGATTTAAAAGAACAATTAGAATCAGGAGGCTATCTTATTGACCCATCCGTAACTATTCGTTTATTAAATGCAAAAGTGACTATATTAGGAGAAGTAAGATCTCCAGGGACCTTTACCTTTACTGAAAATAATATGAGTTTTTTACAGGCCTTAGGTTTGGCTGGAGATCTTACTATTAATGCGAATCGACAAGATGTGCAAATCATTAGAAGTGTAGACGGTGTTCTAACGACAAACCACTTGAACCTTACTTCTGCCAATTGGTTAAGCAGTCCTTTTGAGCGTATAAAGCCCAATGATGTAATTATAGTTCAACCTAACAGATCTAAAATTAAAAGTGCGGCATTTTTTGGTAATGCAGGTAGTTATGTTACAATTGCATCCTTAGTAATTAGCACAATAGTATTAATTAATAATTTTTGACGAATATATATGAATGATGATTTAATTAATGAATATATCCAAAAAGAAGAAGATTTTATTTCCCAAATAAAAAATGATATAGGCTATTACTTTTTTTTCTGGCCTTTATTTTTAGGATTTACTGCATTAGTTTTAGTAGCAACTTTTTTTTACCTCCGCTATGAAGATCGTGTGTATGAGGCTAATGCGCAAATACAAATTAGAAAAGAGAATTCAGATGCTTCATCTTTTTTAACAGGAGGTGTAGATGGTTTATTTAGTTTTGATAACGTCAATGTGGAAAATGATATTTCCGTGATGACCTCCCAACATATTTTATCTCAGGTGGTTCAACGACTAAATTTGCAAACCAAAACTTATAAGTATGGCAATATCGTTGGTAGCCTCAGAAGCTATTTACTTTTTGAATCCTTACCACATATAGAGTTAGAATTTAAAAATACTTCTAAAAATATAGAATTAGAATTTGAAGTAGAAGATGATATGTTAACCATTAACAAAGATGAATCAATTTATACCCTAAAAAAAGGAGAAGTGCTGGATAAAAAAGATTTTTTTATAAGGCCAAAAGATTCCTTATTTCTGAAAGATCAAAGTTTTAAAATTACCCATACTTCTGTAAAATCTGCAGTGGCTGAAATAAGATCGAATTTAACGGTATTAGCGGTCTCCAGTCAAGGAGAAATTGTCGACTTAACCATTAAAGGAACCAATAGTCGGAGAAATGAAGCTATTTTAAATACCCTGATACAGGTATTGGCAGAAGATCAAGTATTAGACAAACGTGAAATCTCTGAAGTTAGTATCGATTTTATTGAGGAACGTCTTAAAGGTCTAATAAAAAGTATAGATACTATTTCCCAAAATACTATCTCTTATCAAATGGATAATGACATCTACCAACCGGCTATCCAAACTGAAAATGCATTATCTAATATTATTGAAGATCAAAAAGTGGCCTTTGACTTGGGTATTCAACTTGAAGTCGCAAAAGCTTTATTAGAAAAGTTAGAAGAACAATCCAATTTCGATATTTTACCCGCAAATATTGGTATTGAAAATTTAGCAATAAATGAATTAGTTAATTCTTATAATGTTATTGTCTCTCAACGTAATAATTTACTGACGAGTGCAACGGAACAAAGTCCTTTAGTACTCCAATTGAGTAAGCAACTACAAAATTCCAAGGTAGCTATTATTAAAGGAGTGAATCGTTATATTGAGGGATTAAATGTATCCCTAACTCGCTACCAGGAAATGGAAAGTAAGACCAGGGAACAGGTCGCTAAATTTCCAAAAAAGGAAAATACCCTTCGATCTTACGCTCGAAACTTTAAAATTGTAGAGGAACTATATGTGTTTTTATTAAAGCGGAAAGAAGAAGCTTCAATTAGTTATATTTCGGCCCTGCCCAATATAAAAATATTGAGTTATGGGGTTTCCAATACTTCACCTATATCACCTAATGTACAGTTCACCTACATTGTTGCAATTCTTTTTGGGCTATTCATACCCTTTGCAGTTTTATCACTTATCAAATATTTAGATACTAAAATTAATACCCGAGAGGATCTTGAAAAAGGACTCAAAGGCATTAATATTTTAGGAGAAGTTCCCTTTGATGAAAAGTTAGATCAAAGCGATATTAATTCTAGAGGAATCATAGCTGAGTCCGTTCGTGTGCTGCGTTCCAGTTTAAGTTTTTTACTTACAAAACAAACAGGTAATGTGGTTACTGTTACTTCTTCCATCAAAGGAGAAGGGAAATCTTTTATTTCATATCAACTGGCATTAAGTTATAGTGCCTTGGGTAAAAAAACAATTTTATTAGGGGGTGACCTTCGAAACCCTCAGTTACACAAATATTCGGGTATTGATCGATCTTCTTTAGGAATTTCGACTTTTTTGGCGGATAAAAGTTATGAGAATCTAGATAAACTGATCACTAAGGATTCGGGCCCGAATGGGGTAGACTACATGCTTTCTGGACCTATTCCACCTAATCCTTCAGAGCTACTCATGCGCCCAAGAATGAATGATTTAATTAAACTTCTTAAGAAGAAATACGATATAATTTTGGTAGATTCAGCACCCTTAATGCTGGTTAGTGATACCTCGTCATTACTCCCGCTATCTGATTTGGTGGTCTATGTGTCTAGATCCCAATACTCTGATAAAAATATTTTTCCTTTTATAAAAAATTTAAATAAAAAAGCTAATATACCACCATTTGGGATGGTTTTAAATGGACTTATTACAGGTCCTAATTCTGGATACAATTATAAATACAGTTATAGGTATAGTTATTCTTATAAATATAATTATGGTTATGGTTATGGTTATAAAAGTAATGATGAAAAAAGCTAATCGAAATTTTTATACAAAAAAAAAGTTACTCAATTGGTGAGTTTTTGTTTTTGTGTAAATTATACCCGAAACAGATCTAACTGAAAGTCTCGGATAGCCTCCCATTGCAGACCTTGTTTTTTCGATAATTGTAGTGAAAATAATTGCTCTAAATTTTGTGTATTGTGAGCATCGGTAGCTAATAGATCGTAAAGTCCAGATTTTAAAAGTAGTTGGGCCTTTTGTTTTACTTCTGGACCATAGTGTCCCATTAGCGACAAAGCATTGAGTTGTAAATAAAATCCTTTTTGTTTTAAGGTTTTGAATTGAGCAATAGTTTCAAGGCAATGGTAACGTTCTGGATGGGCCAAGATGGGAACTATTTCTTTTTGGGAGAGTTCAAAGCAGGCTCGTTCTAAGTGCTGGGTGTTACCAAAAATATGGATTTCGAGCAAGATATATTTTTTAAAAAGTAATAATTTAGGAATACTGTTTTCTAGATTTCTTATAAAACTTTCATCCACCATATATTCGGCACTGTAAGAATGAATGACGGGAACATTATCAAGATGATTAGCTTTGGTTAATTCTTGAAATGATTTTTTAATAGTTTCTGGAGTATTAGGATACAACTCTTGGTAAATGTGAGGTGAAGGAATTATGGAACTAAAACCTAACCTTTGGTATGCTTTCAGCATGTTTAAAGACATGTCTACGTGCTTGCTACCATCATCGATTCCTGGTAGTAGATGGTTGTGAAAATCACACAATCCTTCAAACAATGGTTGGTTATGTTTTTTAAAGAAATCAAACATGTTTTTTACTTATTAGCTTTCAAAAATACAACTTTCTTTCAGCTAATAAAATTAAGTTAAAAATTGATATTAGTTCTATAATTGGTTGGGGTATATATCAAGGTAATCAAGATATGTTACCAAATTCATTGATTAGATTAATATATGATTTTTAAGAAAAAAAGCTATTACAATTATATTTGTATATTTGAAAAAGATTATAATTTCTCAATGTTATGGAGATATTATTCATTAGGAATGATCAAAATTTAATTTTTAAGCATAAAAGTTTGTTAATTCCTGGTAAACGAAAAGAAAAACAATTACAAAACAGATTTACACCTAATATTATTAAAGGCGAAATTGTCAAAAATCGTAGGTTATTAAATTTTATTAAGTTGTACTTTGACCTATCCTCAATGAGTAATTACTTGACATCTAAATCAGATGAAATTAATTTAGAAAAGTTAACTTCAGGCAAATTTTCTTCAGTACTTAATTTGAAAAAAGTTAATGATATTCGGTATATAAATAAATTTTTTGAAACTGTCAATAAAATTTTACCAAATTCCGGATTGTATATGGGTAAAGTATTGACTTATCCTAACAGAAGGTTAGCTATATTCAAAAAATATCCTTCACCATTCAATAAATTAATTTATTTTCTAGATTATATCATTTCTAGAGTATTACCAAAACTTCCAATTGTTAAAAATATATATTTTCATTTAACAAAAGGTAAAGGAAGAGTTATGTCAAGAGCAGAAATGTTTGGTAGGTTATATTCATGTGGTTTTAAGGTAATTGACGAAACAATAATCAACAACTCTCTTTTTTTTGTAGCAAAAAAAGTTAAAGACCCATATTATGATAAAAACCCAACATATGCTCCATTAATAAGCTTGAATAGAATTGGTAAAAATGGTAAAATATTTAAAGTATACAAGTTAAGAACAATGCACCCTTTTTCTGAATATCTTCAGGAGTATGTTTATAAGAGAAATGAATTACAAGAAGGAGGTAAAATAAAAGATGACTTTAGAATTTCACCAGAAGGTAGAATCCTTAGGAAATTTTGGATTGATGAAATACCAATGCTTATTAACGTTTTTAAAGGAGATATGAAGCTAGTTGGTGTAAGACCTTTAAGTAAACACTTTTATAGTTTATACGATGAAGATTTACAACAGAAAAGAATAAAATATAAACCAGGGTTCATTCCACCATTTTATGTTGATTTACCCAAAAACATGAATGAAATCATGGATTCTGAAAGAAAATACCTAGATTTATTTGATAAGTCACCTTTTATGACTGACTTAAAATATTTTTTTATGGCTTTTAAAAATGTTTTGTTTAAGGGTGCTAGGAGTAGATAAAATACCTCTAGTTATTTAAGAAAATTTTGAATTGAGGAGAATTAATAAGACACTAAATGGTTAGGTTTAGAAGTCATTGACTTTAGAAGAGGTTTAAATTTAGTAAGTGGTATTCCTTTAATTGCTAATTTATATTCTTCAATAGTAGGGATTCTTCCTAGGATAGCTGATAAAACAACTACAGGTGTTGAACTTAATAGTGATTCACCTTTTTTTCTATCAGAATCTTTTACAACCCTTCCTTTAAATAGTCTAGTAGAAGTAGACATAACTGTATCTCCTTTTTCTGCTTTTTCTTGATTTCCCATGCAGAGGTTACATCCTGGACGTTCTAAATACAAAATATTATCATATTCAGTTCTAGCTTTATTTTTTGGTGCTGAATCATCAAATTCAAAGCCCGAATATTTTTGAAGAATTTCCCAGTCACCTTCTTCTTTAAGTTCATCTATAATATTATATGTTGGAGAAGTTAATATTAGAGGAGCTTTAAACTCAACTTTACCATGTATTTCTTCTAGATTTCTTAACATTTTAGATACAATCTTTATATCTCCCTTATGGACCATACAAGATCCAACAAAACCAAGATCTATTTTTTTCTCTCCTTTATAATAAGAAAGTTTTCGAATTGTATCATGAGTATATCTTTTAGATGTATCTTCATTGTTTACATCAGGATCAGCAATCATTGGCTCATCTATTATATTTAAGTCAACAGTAAATTCAGCATAATATTTTGCGTTTTCATCTGGAGTAATAGCCGGTTTTTTACCAGATTTAATTTCCTTTATTCTTTTGTTTGCTTTATCAATAAGACTTTGAAGAACATTTTTTGAATTATCCATTCCTTTATCGATCATTGTTTTTATTCTGTTTTTTGCTATTTCTAAAGATTCAATAAGAGTATCATCTTGTGAAATACAAATTGATGCTTTTGCTTTCATTTCTGCTGTCCAGTCTGTGAAAGTAAATGCTTGGTCAGAGGGTAGGGTTCCAATATGAACTTCAATAACTCTACCTTGAAATACATTTTCTCCTCCAAATTCTTTTAGCATTTGTGATTGAGTAGCATGAACTACATCTCTAAAATCCATATAATTTTTCATTTTCCCTTTAAAAGTTACTTTAACAGATTCTGGTATAGGCATTGATGCCTCTCCAGTTGCAAGAGCCAAAGCTACAGTTCCTGAATCTGCACCAAAAGCTACACCCTTTGACATTCTAGTATGAGAATCTCCACCAATAATAATTGACCAGTCATCAATTGTTAAATCATTCAACACTTTGTGGATGACATCAGTAAGAGGGGGGTATTTATTTATTGGATCCCTTCCAGTTATTAGACCAAAGTCGCTCATAAATTTCATAAGTTTAGGGATGTTTTCTTGTGAAGCTATATCCCAAACTGACGCAGTATGACAGCCAGATTGATATGCTCCATCAATAGTTGGAGATATTACTTTAGCTGCCATCATTTCTAATTCTTGTGATGTCATTAATCCTGTAGTATCTTGAGAACCTACAATATTAACCATAACTCTGGTATAGGATCCCGCATGCAATATATTTCCAGATGTTCCAATAGCATTTTTATTAAAAATTTTCTCAACTGCAGTAAGTCCTTGATTTTTATGTGATATTTCTTTATTTGGAGCAAATATTTCAGGTGTAGCTATATTAAGAGTTTTAGAAGCAAATGTTTGAAGTTTTTTACCAAATACAATTGAATAAGAACCACCTGCTCTCATAAACTCCATTTTTTGAGGGGTAAATGATGAAGATATATCCATAACCTCATTATTATCTGAATAAAGCTTTTTAGTTTTAGTGTTAATTGTAAATAGAGTACCTGTATTAATTGAAAATTTCTGTTTAAGCATTGGTTCTCCTTTTTTATTAGATATTAAATCCCCTTTTTTATCATATTTTTTTTCCCAGTTTTTAAGATTTAAGCCAATACCACCAGTAACGTCTACTGTTGTCATAAATATTGGAGATATTCCATTTGTTCCTCCAACAATAGGAGCAATATTAATAAAGGGAATATATTTACTTGTTTTTTCTCCAATCCATAAAGCAACATTATTTACACCTGACATTCTTGAAGAACCTACACCCATAGTACCTTTTTCAGCAACTAATAGTATTTTTTTATCTGGATATGTACTTTGTAATTCAAGTAAATCTTTTTGCATTTCTTTGTTATGGTCAAATATAGACTGACCATGAAGTTCTCTATCTGATCTAGAATGAGCGTCTCCACCAGGAGAGAGTAAATCTGTAGAGACATCTCCAACTCCAACTACAAAGGTTACAACTTCAATTTTATCAGGTAGTTCAGGTAATCTGGTAAAAAATTCTGCTTTAGCATAACTTTCAAGAAGGTTTTTAGCAACTTTATTCTTTTTTTTATAAGCTCTCTCTAAACGAATCATGTCAGCATCATAAAGAAAAACTTGTGTTTTTAAAATATTAAGTGCCTTTTTGGCTTTGGTTTCATCATCGCCAAGAGCTAAATCTAATAACACTTCAATAGAAGGTCCACCTTTCATATGAGATAATAATTGAAAAGCAAAGTCAATCGTTATTTCATTAATAATAAACTTTTCTAATATTAATTCTTTTAGAAATTTAGATTTTAATTTAGCTGCATTTGTTGTTCCTGGTAATACGTTATAGATAAAAAAATTAATAGATTCTTTTCTTTTCTCATTTTTAGTTTCTTTAATGTTTTTAATTATTTCTTCTAAAAGTAAAGAGTTATCTATTGGCTTTGGACTAAGTCCTAGTGTTTTTCTTTTTTTAATTTCATCAAGATAATCACTAAACCTACTCATTAGATGTAATTTAATACAAATTTAAATTATCAAAATTTATTTATAATAATTATTCTTTATTTGTATCTCTATATTTTGTTTTTGAACTTATATCTTTATAAAGTTGTTGTTTTCTGAATATTTTCTCAACTTCTTTAACATCTTCAATATAATCAACAGCCATTGTACCTCCATCAACCTCAAGAATTTTAACATTAATACCTAGTTCTAAAAACCTTATAATTTCAATATCTTCATAGGATTCTGCTGGCGTTTTACCATTTTTAATACCATAATTATAATATTCATCAAGTTCATTTTTATTAAATGCATAAATACATATTTGTTTATACATTTTTCCTAAAACACCAGATTTGCTTCCAGGAATTGGATTTCTTGATACATAAAGAAGGTTTTCATTTAAGTCAGTTGCAATTTTACAGGTATTTCTATTAAAAGGATCTTCACTATGTTCTAATAAAGCTTTACATGTAATGACACTTTTATTATTATTTTTTTTAAATTCTATACATTTAATAATATCATTAGGATCTAATAATGCTTCATCTCCTTGAACATTAATATATATATCTGCATCAATTTTTTTAGAAGCTTCAGCAACTCTGTCTGTACCAGTCAAGCATTTATCTGATGTGTATATTACATTATAACCGTTTTTTTCAACTTCATTTCCAATTCTTTTATCATCTGTTGCCACGAAAACATTTTTTACCCCAACTGCTTCAGATGATAATTCTGATACTCTAATTATCATAGGTTTACCTAAAATATCAACAAGGGGTTTACCAGGAAATCTAGAAGACTTATATCTGGCAGGTATAATTAAAGCTATTTTTGGATCTTTTTTCATTTTAAACTTTTATAACTATCATATATAATTTTAGAATCAACACCGTAAACTAAAAAATTAATTCCTATTTTCTTGAAAAAATTTAATTCTTTATCATCATGATAAAGAGAGCCTGCTGATATTTTATTTTTTCTTATAATTTTTACACATCTCTCTAATTCTTTTTTAAGTTCAATATCATTTATATCACAATTTAATGATACAGAGAGATCATATGTTCCTATGTAAACTATATCAATTTCTTTATTTTTTACAATATCTTCTATATTATCTAATCCCTCTTTATCTTCTATTATTATAGATAATATTTGATTTTTATTTGATTTTTTCAAATAATTTTTTTGAACATGATAATTACTTGCTCTTGTATAAGGTGAGTATCCTTTATTTCCTTTTGGAGGATATTTGCTATATTTTAATATATTATTTACATCTTCATTGTTGTTAACATGTGGAACTATTATTCCATCTGAACCTATTTCATAAGATTTTAAAATATTTGATTCATTAATATAAGGTATTCTTACTAATGAAGTGCAGTTATTTAATTGAGCTGTTATTGTCATAAGCTGAGCTATTTTATAATCCATAATACCATGTTCCATGTCTATAATTATAAAATCAAGTCCAGTATTTGTAATAATATCAGAAACTTCAGGAGAAGGAATTGTGCACCAAGTACCATAAACATCTTCTCCTTTTTTTAATTTTTTCTTTATGTTAATCATAACTTTTTAAGAAATTTTAATGTGTTATTTTGAGAATTTAAATTACCAAATTCTAAACATTTATCATCAATATATATATCAGCCATAATTTTTGGACTGTATCCTGATATTTTTTTTTGATTTTTTAGATTTTCATTAACTGCATCAAATTCCAAACCTTTATCGGAACACCATTTTATAGCTTGACTTAATACTGGGTATTTTTCGTTATCACCTCTATTTGTCCAGAGTATTAATTTGTGACCCTTTTTTTTAAGATTTATTAAAATTTTAAGTAGTTCTTTATGTTCTTTTAATTGTTTGCCAATCTTTGGAAAATCAAATTTACATAATGTACCATCAAAATCTACGGCAATTACTTTAGGTCTATTTTTATTTTTTGATGTTGACATCAACCAAGTCTTTTGCAATTTTTAATGCTTTTTTAATTTTACTTAAATCATTAAGAAAATTTTCTTCATTTACAATATCTTCAATAATATCCCTTGCATATGTACCTATTGCTATACCATTACATCTTACACCAGACAACTCAGCTAATTTTTTAGAAAGAGCGTTTGTCCCCCCAGATAGCAAAATTTGTACTGAGTTTCTTGAATTATATGGTCTATATGCTTTTTGAGATTTAATAGCAGCTTTACCTGGGCCAATCTTTTTTTCCTTTTTATTAACTCTCATATTGAATTTTTTATTTATAACATCTGCACATGATACTGCTTGAAGTGTAGTATTATAATCATTTTCTCCACCACTCATTGGGTATCCATCTGCCTGAATTATAAGTCTGTCTTGAGATATTTTTTGGGCTTCACTAATTCTTCTTTCTAAGTTTAAATTACCTAAATTTAATCTGTCTAAGCACATGGAGTTATAATTTGATGGATTAATTTCATTAATTAATTTCCATTCTTCCAATGTAATATCATCTTCACCAACTGCAGCATGTAATTCAAATGTTTCAGCACCATGTTCCATACATTGAGGTAATAACTCCCTTAAAGCACGTGCATTATGTCTGTAAGATATTATATCATCTTTGGGGCAAATATTACTACATTTACCACATCCAATACATAAATCTTTGATTACAATTTCTTTTGATGAATCTTCATTATTAAAATCTGATCCTAAATCAATATATTTCTGTAAATTTTCAGTAAAAGTTTTAGATATTGCATTAGTAGGGCATACTGGAGCACATAAATTACATTTTACACATTTATTAGGTTCAATGTATGATTTTCTAACATGATGATCTCCAGGCATTCCAATACTTACCATAATAAATGGCCTATGTCCAATTTCAATATTTAAATCTTTAGATATTTCGTATGCCAAATCAATTCCTTCTTTGGCCTTTTTTACAACATCAACATTAGCGGATATATCAAGTATTTTAGCACCAGCTAGTGTATAAACAAAGGCTAATCTTTTTACATAAGGAGCATCTTCATTTCCTGCACCACAAATCATTTTAAAACAAACTTCTTGATTTAAAATTTCATTAAGAATTTGAAATCTATTTTCTTTCATCTATTAAATTAGCTCTATCTAGGTATGAATTAGATATATTCATATAATAACTAGATTTTGATCTTAACCAAAGTGATTCAAATGATAATGCCAAATTTATTGCTTTATCTAAATTATTAATTACATTATCATTTAGTTTAAATATAATATTTCTTGTTTCTATTCTATCAAGTAATTTTTTTTCAAATAATTTTTTTATGAATTTATCACTTTTAAAAGTAACACTACCACCCATTGTAGTTAGTAATTTATATTTTTTTGATTCTTTAAATATATCTTCAGTTATTTTATATATTTCTAAATCATTTACATTAGCCTTAGTTAAATCATACGATTTAGCCAAATCTGATCTACCAACAACTACACCTGATAAAAATTTATAATTATTTTGTTTGTTAAAAATTCTTGAGACATTTTCATATGCTGATCTACTTTCTAAGTTTACATGAAAATTGAATTTTTTAAATAATATTCCAGGTAAGGTTTCTTTTGCTGCATCAATAAATTTTGAAAGAGCAAACTCTGATTCAATCATAGGTGCTACAATTCCATTTACATTTAATGCTACACAATTATTTATATCTGATATAGCCTCACATCCACCAATTTTTATATTTAAATCTAGGTTAGTGATTGTTGTTAATTCTTTAAGTTTTATTAGTTCATTAAAATAAACTCCCTCATCTTCAAATGATGATTTTATACCAATTATATCAAACTTACTTTTAAGTTCGTTTAATACGTTAATCATTTCTTTATTACTATGTATCATTATAATTACGTATTTATTGCAAATTTACACCTATCATTATTAAAAATATTAAATTAACATAGGAAATAATAATTCGATTATTATATTTTTAAAAAGTTAGTTTAAAAAAAACTCAATAATTATTTAAAATAAACATTATAAATTAATTTTACGTAAAATCGTACTATGGCTATAAAAATAACAGATGAGTGTATTAATTGTGGAGCTTGTGAACCAGAATGTCCAAATACTGCTATTTATGAGAGTGGTCTTGGTTGGAAGTTTGCAGATGGAACTTCTTTAAAACAGGTTGAAGAAAGAAATGGTAAGTCAATTGATCCTAATTCTGAAAACCCTCCAAAGGAAGAGGAATTCTTTTATATAGTTACTGAAAAGTGTACGGAATGTAATGGTTTTCATGATGAGCCACAGTGTGCAGCTGTATGTCCTGTTGATTGTTGTATTATTGATGATGATAACATTGAAACAAAAGATGAGCTCTTGGAAAAAAAATCTTGGCTCCATAAAGACTAATTTTTATTAGATTTGATTATATGTCTAATATTTTAGTAACAGGTGGTCTAGGTTTTATTGGATCTAATTTTATTTCTAAAATAATTAATAAAGAAAACTTTGTTGTTAACATTGATTCAGAAACTTATGCATCTGTAAATAAGTCATTTCTTGATTTTGAATCAAGAAAAAATTATAAACATTACAAGGTTGATATTTCTGACTTTCAAAAGGTTGATAATATTATAAATAAATATTCATTTGATTTTATTTTTCATTTTGCTGCCGAATCTCATGTTGATAATTCAATTGAAAGTTCATTT